>JAKAJM010000031.1 GCA_021813765.1 Nitrospirota bacterium | reverse complement strand
TCTCCAAAGCAGGGGGGAAAGCTCGTAGCCAACGAGCCTGTCCAGCACCCTCCTGGCCTGCTGGGCATCGACCATGTGGGCATCTATCTCCCCAGGGTGCTCCATCGCTTCCCGCACCGCCTTTTCGGTGATCTCGTGAAAGCTGACCCTGTAGAGTTTTTTGTCTTTGGCCTTGCTGCCTTTTCCGTCCCCCAGCTCCGAGGCGATATGATACGCTATGGCCTCGCCTTCGCGGTCCGGGTCAGGCGCAAGGAACACCTTTTCGGCCTTCTTCGATGCGGCCTTGAGCTCCTTTACCACTTTCTCCTTTCCGGGGATTATCACATACCTGGGCTCAAAATCCTTTTCCTTGTCAACGCCCAGTTCCTTCTCCGGCAGGTCCTTTATATGCCCTATGGACGCTTTAACGGAAAATTCCTTTCCGAGGATCTTGTTCAGCGTGCGCGCCTTTGCGGGCGACTCTACGATTACAAGAAAACCCATATCCTGCTCTCCGGCCCTTCCGTCATAAAAAAAATGTTTGGAAGAAGCAAAAGCTTTATTTTATTTCCAAATATCCGTGAAACACGGACGGCAAAATCAAAAAAGTCTCTTCCACGCATTTTAGCAGATAAAGAATTTTTTTCCAGCAGCCTGCTTCACAATGCCCTTGAGCTCCAGCTGAAGCAGAATGCCCATTATCTGAGGCGCCCCCATTCCAAGCTGCCTTGCTATCTCATCTATATGCACAGGCTCAGGGCCGAGCGCCTCAACGACCCGTCTTTCCCCATGGTCGAGCACGGCCTTAAGCTCCCCCTGTCTTGCCGGTCCCTGCCAGGCTGCCTCCGAAGCGTGAGCCTGACTCAAAAAACCCTTTAGCACCGGGGCAAGCTCCTCGATGATGTCATCAATGCCGGTGACCACCTTTGCCCCGCTCTTTATAAGCTCGTTGGTGCCGCTTGAGACTGATGAGCTTATGTTGCCCGGCACCGCGAAGACCTCCTTGCCCTGCTCAAGCGCGTAACCGGCCGTTATCAGTGAGCCGCTGCCCTTGCCGGCCTCAACCACAAGCACACCAAGGGAAAGCGCGCTTATTATCCGGTTTCTCCTTGGGAAGTTCTCCCTGTTTGGCCCGGTGCCGGGCGGAAACTCGCTCAGGACCGCGCCGGACGAGGCAAGTTCCTGCATAAGGGCATGATTTTCTGGCGGGTAAGGCACATCCAGGCCGGAGCCCATGACGCCTATGCTCCGTCCGCCCGCCTTCAGGGCGCCTTTGTGGGCCGCGGAGTCGATCCCCCTTGCCAGCCCGCTTACGATCGTAAAGCCCTTTTTTGCCAGCCCGGCAGCCAGGTTTTCGGCGTGGAGCCTGCCATAGTGGGTGGGCGTCCTGGTCCCCACAATGCCTATAGCATATTTGTCTTCCTCGAGGATGTCCCCGCTCATATAAAGCAAAGGCGGGTGGCCGGGTATGTTCCTGAGCGGCTCAGGGTATTGCGGGGAGCTGCTTGCGAGGACCTTTATCCCCGCCGCGCGGGCGCGCTCAAGCATGCCGCGGACTTCCCCCCATCCTGAAAATCTCAGTATGTCCGCAGCTTTCCTTTCGCCGATGCCTGATGCATCAAGCCTTTCCCTGGGGGCCTCAAATACCGCCCTGGCGCTGCCAAAAACAGAAGTCAGCTTCTTTATCGTCAGAGGCCCTATCTCCGGTATGGAAGCCAGGGCCGCAAGACATTCGAGCTCCCTGGCCTTCTCCGCTTCTACGTTCATCTGCTTTCAGGTTGGAAAAAAAATCTCTCAGGACTCCGGGCGGAGCAGTTTTTCCACCCTCAGCCTTAGGGCGTTCAGCTTGATAAAACCTTCCGCGTCCTTCTGGTCGTAGATATTTTCCTCCTCGAAGGTAGCCAGGTCCGGATGATAAAGGCTCTTGGGGGACTTCCTCCCCGTGACCATAAGGCCGCCCTTGTAAAGCTTCAGCCTTGCCGTGCCTGTCACGTTCTCCTGCGCCTGGTCCATGAGCCCCTGCAGGAGCCGCCTTTCCGGGGAAAACCAGAAACCGTTATAGACAAGCTCCGCGTACCTGGGCACCAGCGCGTCCCTCTGGTGGAGGGACTCCCTGTCCATAGTTATGGACTCCACCGCCCTGTGGGCCGCATGGAGCACCGTGCCTCCGGGGGTCTCATACACGCCCCTTGATTTCATGCCCACAAAGCGGTTCTCGACCAGGTCCACCCTGCCTATGCCGTTTTCACCGGCGATCTCGTTCAGCGTCTTTAATATTTCAAGCGGGCCCATCTTTTTGCCGTCAACCGCCACGGGGTTTCCCCTGTCGTATTCCACCTCTATGGTCCTTGGGGCATCGGGCGCCTTCTCGGGCGGCACCGCCATGGTGTACATGCCGGGAGGCGGCGCGGCCCATGGGTCTTCAAGGACGCCGCCCTCATAGCTTATATGGAACATGTTCCTGTCCGTGCTGTAGGGTTTTTCCTTCGTGGCAGTCACCGGGATGCCGTTTGCCGATGCGTATTCGATGAGGCTCTGGCGGGACTTGAAAGGCCAGACCCTCCAGGGGGCTATTATCTTGATGCCAGGCTTCAGGGCATAGCAGGTCAGCTCGAAGCGCACCTGGTCGTTTCCCTTGCCCGTGGCCCCGTGGGCCACCGCCTCGGCCCCTTCCCTGCCGGCTATCTCTATCAGCTTTTTTGCTATGAGCGGCCTCGCTATGGAGGTGCCCAGAAGATAGGAGCCTTCATAAACGGCGTTTGCCCGCAGCATGGGGAAGACATAGTCCCGCACGAACTCCTCACGCAGGTCCTCTATGTACACCTTCGAGGCCCCGGTTTTGAGCGCCTTCTCGTCAAGGCCGCCAAGCTCCTCCTCCTGTCCAAGGTCGGCACAGAAGGCGACGACCTCAGCTCTGTATGTCTCCTTGAGCCATTTGATGGCAACCGAGGTGTCAAGCCCCCCGGAATATGCAAGCACTATTTTCATTGTCGCACCTCTTTTAGAGAAAAAATCTTTGTATCAGGCAAACAGGATAAAAAAGAACATAGCACAAAACAAAATCAAATGTAAACGCGGGAAGAAGAGGCAGGTGCGCGAGCCAGGCCCATTGGCGCCGGCCATATGAACTGTTCATGTTATATGTTTCATGAGCCCAGATGCTTAAAGAGGAATTCCATGCCTTCCCTGGTCTTTTTAAGCTGTCCTTTCCATCTTCAACTCCGCCCCCTGCGGCAAACTTGAAGCGTGTTTTTTACGCTTGCAAAATTACCGGACGGAATTAAATAAAAAATCTTCACCCTCTGAAAATCAGGTACTCCGCCGCTGCCACCACGAACACCGCCGCCGCCGCGGGGATGGCCCTTTTGTACATGCCCCAGAGGTCCGCCTTGAAGTATTCCCGCGAAAGTATCAGGCAGACGTGCACCGGGCTTAGCAGCACCCCCAGGAAGCCGCAGGCAAAGGCAAAGGATATGGCATGCGGCATGCTCCCTCCGGGCAGGGCCATCAGAAGCGGAAATGTCGCCCCCACAAATGCCATCGTATGGCCGGTAAGCAGGCCCGCCAGGAATGGCAGGGCAAAAAGCAGGGCCATCAGAGGTATCCTTTCCTCAACCAGAAAGCGGCCCAGGCTGGCGACCGCTCCCGAGTTTATGAGGACCTGCTTGAATATCATGACCCCGGCTATCAGGAGCAGGACATCAGCGGACAGCGAGTGCACGGTCGTCCTCCACACATCGGACGGCCTGTAGCGGTAAAAAAACATCAGGCCCGCAAGGGCGGCAAGGATGGCCCACTGGAACTCCATCCCGAAGACGATCACCATTGCCAGTATGGAGAGGATAGGCAGGAAGTTCAAAAGCGAAAAAGCAAAGTTTTTGTTTTTGAAGTCCTTTTGCTTTTCTGACTTTTCTGCCCCGGCCGGTTTTCCGCCTATGCCCCTGAGCCCGAACACAAAGCCCGTTGCCGCCACCCCAAGGGCGTATGGCAGGTTGTAAAACATGAGGAGGGGCAGCTTTATTCCCGTGACCGCCCCGGCAAGGACGATCCCCGGATAAAGGGGAAGCACGTATTCCCACGGGTGCCTGAACCAGTAGTTCACAAACCCCTTCCGCTCCGCCTGAAGACCCATCCCTTTTGATGCCTCCTCAACCATGGGGGCGGAGAAATATGCGCCTCCCATGGCTGGCAGAGTGCCTATGAGAAGCGGCATAGCGGCGATGAGCGCCCTTTTCCCCCTCAGAAAAGACTTCGAGGCGTTCATCATCCCCTCAAGTATCTTTTTTTCCCTGAGGACAAGCTCAAAACCCCGTATGGCGGTAAGCGCAAGGGCCACCTTGAGCGCATCGGGGTTTGTTATCAGCGCCGTCTTCAGGGCCGAAAGCACGGCGCGCACCGGCATTAAATAAAGGAGTGCAAGCAGAAGGGAGCCCAGAAGAAGCACAGTCCCCGCCCGCACCTTTTTTCTGACTAGCACGATCAGAAAAACCAGGACGGCCAGGATCCTTACGAGGTCCTTCATTTATTCAGGCCCCGCTGTCCGCACCCGCCAGCTCAAGAAGCCTGGCCCTGAGCTTCACAAGCCGGTCCAGTTCTTCCACGAACAGCCTGTACTGCCTGCCGTTTCCCCGGCGCATGGAATCAAGAAGCGGCTCGCAAAAATACCAGGTGCACCTGAAAGGCCGCCTCCACCTTGGGAGCCCGCAGCCCGAAGCCCCAAGCAGGCTGCATACCGCATCCGCAGGCCCGTTTGCGGGCTCCGCCTCCGCGCCCAGCGCGCGGTAGAAAAGAAGGTCCTCCCGTTCCGGCGTTCCGTGCTTGTTGGCGCAGCAGACCTTTTTGCATGCGGGACAGACCTTTCCCGTGTGCCTTTCTATATAGGGGCTCAGCCTTTCAAAAGACTCCTCCATGAGGCGGGCCAGGCCTTCAGGGGTCCTTGTCTTTTCGCCAGAGCGAAGCATCCTGTAGTATAAAACAAGCAAGTGTATTAAAAATTCATACACCAGCACCCGCAAAATCCCTTCCGCCCTGCTCATGTTTCATTTAAAAACAATAGCTTGCATTTTGGCACACATATTGCTTTGCCTTTTATGGTTTAATAAAAGGAGGTCGTAGCGATGGCAGCAGTCAAAAAGAAAAAGATACTGGTAGTGGATGACGACCCCGTAGTGGGCCTTAGCTGCAAAAGGATACTGGGGGCGGAAGGCTACACGGTAAACACGGTCACCAGCGGGGCTGAGGCCATAAAGAGACTTGGCTCCGAAGAGGTGGACCTCCTTGTATCGGACATCAGGCTGCCGGACCTCCACGGTATCCAGGTTTTGGGGGAGGCCCGCGCCATCCAACCCGCAACAGACGTGGTGATGATAACCGGATACCCCACGCTCGAAGACGCCAAGGAGGCCATAAGGCTTGGCGCGTTTGAATTCCTCGAAAAACCCTTCACCCCCGAGTTCATGAAAAACATCGCCGCAAAGGTCTTCGATAAAAGGGGCTGGATACTGCGCAAGGCCTTCATAGACCAGTTCAGGCAGTATGTGACGGTGGCCTCCGAGCTTGACGACAGGGCCATTTATTACAAGGATGGGGCATGGGCAAGGCCTGTTAAAGGCGGCTGGGAGATAGGCTTTGATGTGAGGCAGTGGTACCTGGGCGGGCATCTTCTGTATATAGACCTTGTGGATCAGCCCGAGGTCACCTCCGGTGAGACCTTCGCAAGGGTGCTGCTTGGCGAAGGCAGGATAATAGAGCTTAAGTCCCCCATGAGCGGCATCGTTCAGGGCAGGAACGAGAGGGTAAACGAGACGCTGCCCGGCTTTGTGCAGGAATGTCTTCAGGAAAACTGGCTTGTATGGCTTCTTCGGGTAAGTTCGGGCGTATCAGGCCTTTGACGGTCATGGCGCAAGGAGACAAAAAGGAAGGCCTGGACGGGAAGACGGGCGGGCAGGACATCTATTTCCCCCTGAACGGCGGTGATTTTTCAGACGCCGGGGCCGGATCAAAGAGCCTGCGCTCGGAGCTTGCGGCCCTTGGCGTGCCGGCCCAGGTCATAAGGCGGGCGGCCATCTGCGCCTTCGAGGCGGAGATAAACGTCATAATCCATGCGGTGGCCGGAAGTCTGCATTACCTGATCGAAGGGGAAACCCTTACCATAACGGTAACCGACATGGGGCCCGGCATTGCGGACATAGGGCTTGCCATGAAGGAGGGCTACACGACCGCGCCGGACTGGGCGAGGGAATTCGGATGGGGAAGCGGCATGGGCCTGCCCAACATAAAAAAGAACGCCGACGCGCTTGTGATAGATTCGGTGCCCGGCGAAGGAACGACGCTTGAGATCACTATAAATCTGGCATCACCATCAAATGCAAGGCAGGAATAAATGACGGTACAGGAACTCATAGGCAGGCTTGGCCTTGAACTCAAAAACAATGGCTGCGTTGAGGCGGCCATAAACGGCTGCTATGCAAGCGACATGCTCTCCGACGTCCTTGCCAACGGCAAGGAAGGCAACATCTGGATAACGAGGCAGACCCATCCCAACGTGGTGGCGGTGGCCGCGATAAAGGGCCTCTCCGGGATAATAGTGACGGGCGGCAGGCAGATCGAGGCGGAGACCCTGGAGAAAGCCGCCTCCGAATGCATACCGGTCATGAGCACCCCCCTGCAGACCTATGATATGGTCGGGATGGTGTACAACCTCCTTTTGAAAAATGAGGAAAGGTGACGGGGCCGGGGCCAAAAAGGAAGAAAAGGCTGTTTGCGGCGGACCTGCACATCCACAGCTGCCTGTCGCCCTGCGCGGAGCTGGACATGACGCCGGGCAGGATCATGCGGAGGGCCGCGGAGGCGGGGCTGGACATAGTGGCGATAGCCGACCACAATTCCTGCGAGAACCTGGAGGCGGCGGCACGCGCCGCCGGGGAGGCAGGGGTCTTTCTGGTGCCCGCGATGGAGATAACCTCACTGGAGGAGGTCCATGTGCTTGCGCTTTTTGACACCCTTGAGGCCGCCTTCAGGATGCAGGAGGACGTCTACCGCCGGCTGGACGGCCTTTACGGGGAAGGGGACAGGCCCAACGGCATCCCGCCGTTCAGGCAGGTGCTGGTGAACGAGGAGGACGAGGTCATGGGATTTAACAGGAGGCTCCTTGCCGGGGCCACGGACATAAGGCTTTCAAGCCTGGTTGCGGCCGTCCACTCCCTTGGCGGGGTTGTGATAGCAAGCCATGCCGACCGCGGCTCTTTCAGTATCACCTCGCAGCTTGGCTTCGTTCCCGAAGGCCTTGATTTCGACGCGTTCGAGCTCTGCGGGGAAAAAGAAAAACAAAAACCTTTTAACCACCGGGGGCAGGCCCCCGGGCTCCGCTTCTCAGATGCCCACAGGCTGGAGGACATCGGACGGAAGAGGACGAGCTTCCTGCTTGAGGAGGCGAGCCTGAGGGAGATCGCTCTGGCCCTGAAAGCGGCACGCGGAAGAAAGGCGGTTTTTGACTGAAATGGAAGACCTGTCGCTGCACATCCTGGACATCGCTGAAAACTCGATAAATGCCGGGGCAAACAGGATAGTCATACGGATAGAGGAAGACCCCGGCAGGGATATTTATTCGCTTAGCGTGGAGGACAACGGCCGGGGCATGGACGGAGAGGTCCTGACCATGGCGGAGGACCCATTCTTTACTTCATGGGAGGGCCGGAGAAACGGAAAGCGTTTCGGGCTGGGGATACCGCTTCTGAAGCAGACGGCCCTGGAGTGCGGCGGGGAGTTCCGCCTGGATTCGGAGCCCGGCAGGGGCACCACCCTGTTTGCCTCCTTCAGGCACAGCCATGTGGACAGAAAGCCGCTTGGTGACCTTGGGGCCACCATGCTCTCCATGATGTGCGGCCACCCGGAGATAAGATATGTCCTTTTCTATGATGCCATTGGCAGCGGCGCCACGGGAGGCGGCTTCCATTACGGGTTTGATTCCGGTGCGCTCGTGGAGGAGCTTGGAGATACGCCCGTAAACCTGCCCGAGATACTTCTTATGGTAAAGGATTCCATAAACGATGCGATCTCCCAGGGCAGGCAGCAGGCAAAGATAACGGCAAAGAGTCATAATAGGTTTTAGTGACCCCGTTTTGCGTAAGGAGGATTTTAGAGAGATGAAAGGCAGCATTCTGGTTGTCGATGACGAGGAAGTGATACTTAAAAGCTGCGAGCGCATACTCGGGCCCGAGGGTTACGATGTAAGCACAGCGCTTTCCGCCCTAAAGGCCATCGAGATGCTCGAAGGCACAAAGCCTTACGACCTCGTCATAACCGATATAAAGATGCCCGGGATGGACGGGATGGAGTTCATGCGCAGGCTGAGGTCCAAAAACCCCGAGATATGCGTCGTGCTCATTACCGGACATCCGTCGCAGGAGAGCATAAAGGAAGCCCTCACCCTTGGCATCATAGACTACCTGCCCAAGCCGTTCTCTCCGTCGCTGCTTGTGGAAACGGCGGCAAAGGCGATGGAGGTCAGGAAAAAGTCGGCAAAGGCGGAAGCGCAGGATTTCACCGGGGAAATGGCCGAAAAACTGAACGGGATAATACAGAAGTACAAGGACAGGCCGGGGAGCCTTATCCCTGTGCTCCAGGAGGCTCAGGAGCTTGTGGGCTACCTGCCGCCCGTCGTGCAGAGGCACATAGCCCGCGGGCTGAACGTGCCTGTCAGCGAGGTGCACGGGGTGGTCTCCTTCTATTCTTTTTTCACAATGAAACCCAAGGGCAAGCACAACGTGAGGGTCTGCCTTGGCACCGCGTGCTACGTGAAGAGGGCGGAGGAGATACTGGCCAGGCTCAAGGACCATCTGCAGATAGATATCGGAGAGGTCACGTCCGACAAGAAATTTTCGCTTGAGAGCGTAAGGTGCCTGGGCGCATGCGGCCTTGCCCCGGTTGTCGTGGTGGACAAGGACACCCACGGTTCCGTGAATCCGGTAAAGACATTGGATATCCTTTCCCAGTATGAATAAGGGGGCCCAGTATGAATAAAGGCGGCAACCCAAAGGGCGGGACCAAAAAGGAGGCGTTCATGCGCAGACTGACCATAGACGACCTTAAGAAGATCAAAGAGCAGTACGAGGCCACCTTCACATTGAGGCACGGCAGCTACCGGGCCAGGGTGACCATACACATGGGCACCTGCGGGATAGCCGCCGGGGCCAGAGAGGTAATGAGCGCCCTCGTTGAGGCCCTTGCCGAGGCAGGCGTCAAAGACGTGGTGGTCACGGCATCGGGGTGCGCCGGGCTTTGCAGCAAGGAGCCCATGGCCACCGTGGAGCTCGCGGGCCAGGCGCCGGTCAAATACTGCCAGCTGGACGCTCAGAAGATAAAGAGAATATTTTCCGAGCACATACAGGGGGGCAGCATAGTGCAGGAATATGCCCTCGTGATGGGCAGCGAGACCTCTTATTGAGCGGCAAAAAACAAAAAAATGATTTTCCTTTGTTGGAGGAACATATAAAGATGGACAAGTTCAGGGCGAACCTGATGATATGCGGAGGGACCGGCTGCATCGCAAGCGGCGGGCTCAAGGTGAAGCAGGCCCTCGAGGCCGAGCTCCTCAGCCGGGGGCTTGAAAAAGAGATAGGCATAGTGATAACCGGGTGCAACGGCTTTTGCGCCGAGGGCCCCATAATGACCGTTTACCCTGATGGCACCTTCTATGAAAAGCTCACCCCTGCCGACGTGCCGGAGATAGTCGAGGAGCACCTTCTTAAAGGCAGGCCGGTCCAGAGGCTCATGTACAAGGAGCCGGAGAAGAAAAAGGTCCTGCCCGTCATGAGCGAGATACCTTTTTTCAACCTCCAGGTGCTGCGGGCGCTCAAGAACAAGGGTCTCATAGACCCGGAAAAGATAGAGGAATACATAGCGAGGGACGGCTACCAGGCGGCCGCCAAGGCGCTCTCCAGCATGACCCCGGAGCAGATAATAGCGGAGATCAAGGCATCGGGACTCAGGGGCAGGGGCGGCGCCGGCTTCCCGACGGGCCTCAAGTGGGAGCTCTGCTCCAGGGTGCCCGGCCCGCTTAAATACATCCTGTGCAACGGGGACGAGGGAGACCCCGGCGCGTTCATGGACAGGAGCGTCATGGAGGCGGACCCGCACGTTGTCCTTGAGGGCATGATAATAGGGGCGAAGGCCATCGGGGCAAGCAAGGGATACATATACGTAAGGGCCGAATACCCGCTTGCGGTCCAGAGGCTCCAGAAGGCCATAGACGACGCAAGGGCATACGGGCTTCTTGGCGAGGACATCCTGGGCACAGGCTTCAACCTGGACATAGAGATATACCAGGGGGCAGGGGCGTTCGTCTGCGGCGAGGAGACCGCCCTCATGCGCTCCCTGGAGGGCAAGCGCGGCATGCCCATACCAAGGCCGCCCTTCCCGGCCTCACAGGGCCTGTGGAAAAAACCCACGGTCCTTAACAACGTGGAGACCTATGCAAACATACCGTCCATAATCCTGAACGGCTCCGCATGGTTCAAGAGCCTGGGCACGGAAAAATCCACCGGCACGAAGGTCTTTGCGCTCACCGGGGCCATAAACAACATAGGCCTTATAGAGGTGCCCATGGGCATACCGCTCAGGAAGGTCATCTTCGACATAGGCGGAGGAATGAAGAAGGGCAGAAAGTTCAAGGCGGTGCAGCTTGGCGGCCCTTCGGGCGGCTGCATACCGGAGTCCCTGCTGGACACCCCCGTTACCTACGAGGACATAATGCAGACTGGCGCCATCGTGGGCTCGGGCGGAATGGTGGTCATAGACGACTACAACTGCATGGTGAGCGTGGCAAAGTTCTTCCTGGAATTCACGACCGACGAGTCCTGCGGCAAGTGCCCTCCCTGCAGGATAGGGACGAAGGTCATGCATGACAAGCTTGTGGACATAACCGAGGGAAGGGGTAAAGAGGGAGACATAGAGCTCCTGGCTGACCTTGCCCAGGACATCATAAACACGTCGCTTTGCGGCCTGGGCCAAACGGCTCCCAACCCCGTCCTGTCCACCATAAGGTACTTCAGGGATGAGTACGAGTCCCACATCAGGGACGGCTGGTGCAAGGCCGGCGTATGCAGGCCGCTTGTCACCTTCTACGTGGAGCCCGAGGCCTGCAAGGGCTGTGGCGCATGCGCGCGGGTCTGTCCGCAGAAAGCGGTGTCCGGAGAAAAGAAGAAACCGCACGTCATAGACCAGACCCTGTGCGTAAAATGCCGCTCGTGCTACGAGGCGTGCAAGTTCGGCGCGCTCAAGGCCGGCCCCGGCAGTCTGGCCAAGGAACTGATAGAAAAGGCCAAAGGAGTGGAGACGAGATGATAGAGTTCGTCATAAACGGCAAAAACATACAGGCGGAGCCCAAGACCACCATCTTGCAGGCCGCCCTTGCAAACGGGATATACATACCTCACCTCTGCTGGGACAGGAGGCTGACGCCGTACGGCGGCTGCCGCCTCTGCCTGGTGGAGGTTGAGGGGCAGAAAAAACTCCTTGCCTCCTGCTCGACGCCCGCGGAGCCGGGGATGGTCATCCATACCGAGACGCCCAAGCTGGAGAAGGCCAGGAGGACCGTCCTTGAGCTGCTCCTCATCCACCACCCGCTGGACTGCCCCGTCTGCGACAAGGCGGGGGAATGCGACCTGCAGGACCTGGCCTTCAAGTACGGCCCGGTGGCAAGCAGGTTTTCAGACGAGAGAAAGCATGAGCCGGAATCGACCGCCGCGCCCCTTATAGAAAGGAACGCAAACAGGTGTATCCTGTGCGGCAAGTGCGTTAGGATCTGCAAGGAGCACCAGGGCGTGGGGGCCATCAATCTTATCGGCAGGGGGTTCAAGACGAAGGTAAGCCCCGCGTTCGAGGAGACGCTGGACTGCGAGTTCTGCGGCCAGTGCGTGGATTCCTGCCCGGTTGGAGCCCTCGGGGTGAAGCCCTACAAGTTCCGCTCCAGGGTATGGCTGATGGAAGAGCAGGAGAACATCTGCCCATACTGCTCCGTAGGCTGCACCTCCGTCCTCAGCATGAGGGACGGCCACATCCTGCGCGCAAGGGGCAAGGACGGGGTTGGCGTAAGCAAAGGGGACCTGTGCCCGAGGGGAAGGTTCGGGTTCGACTTCATAGAATCGGAGCGCAGGCTCAAAACCCCGCTCATACGAAAGGAAGGCAAGCTCGAGCCCGCCACCTGGCAGGAGGCCATTGAGTTTGCGGCCAGGAGGCTTCAGGAGGTCAAGGCGGCTCATGGCCCGGAGGCAATTGGAGCGCTGGGCTCGGAGCGCTGCTCGGTAGAAGACAACTACATGCTCAAAAAGTTCATGGAGCTTGCCGTGGGTTCAGCGAACGTGGACTCAAGGACCAGGATGGGCTACTCCAAGCAGGTGGAGGCGCTCAAAAAGGCCTTCGGCATGGACAGACTGGCCATGGACCTTGACGCCCCGCTCAGGGCGGACGTCATTTTCGTCCTGGAGTCGGACCTCACCTCCACGCACCCTGTCTACGGACTGAAGGCCCTTGCGGCCCGAAGGGACTTCAGGGCGGCCCTCATAGTGGCCGACCCCAGGGAGACAAAACTCTCCAGGTGGAGTTCCCAGTGGCTGCGGATAAGGCCCGCAACCGGCGTTGCCCTTGTAAACGGCATCATGAGCGCCCTTATCGAAGAGGGCCTGTACGACAAAAAGGCCGAAGAGGCGAAGGGGTTTGCGGAGCTGAAGAAAGCCCTGGAGAGACAAAACCCTTCTGCCGCCGCGGGCGTTGCAGGCGTGCCCGAACAGGACGTAAGGGAGGCGGCCCGTGCGCTTGCGGCCGCAAAGAACCCGATGCTCATGGCGTGTTTCGGAAGCTCGGAGAACACGAAGGGAGAAGGCACCGCGCTTGCCCTGATGGACCTGGCAATTCTGCTTGGCAGGGGGCCCGAGGCGCTGGGCCTGCCCCCGGAATTTGCAAACACCATGGGGACCCAGCTGGCCATGGAAGGCACCGGTACAGGCCTTGACGCCATGGAGATGATGTACGGGGGCCGGATGAAGGCGATGTACATAATGGGCGAGAACCCGGCAGTCACCTTCCCGGACACGGCCAGGGTCATGGACACGCTTGGCAGGCTGGAGCTCATCATCGTCCAGGACATAATGATGACCGCCACGGCAAAGCTCGCTCACATTGTGCTACCCGCCTCGGGCTGGGGAGAAAAAGACGGCACCTTCATCGGGATGACCGGCAAGCCGCAAAAGATAAACAAATGCCTGCCTGAAACGGGGCTTTCCATGCCAGACTGGAAGATATTAAGAAACATAGGCAGGCTGATGCAAACTGACCTGGACGCAAAAAACTTTGCGCAGCTTTCCGTGAAGGCCCTGATGGACATGCCGCATGGCGGCGGGCAGGCGCAGCCGGCGCTAGTTCCCGTGGGGCAGGAGATGAGGGAGCCAGCCGACAGCGACTATCCGTTCATCTTCGCCACAGGCAACCTCATGCAGCATTCGGGGAGCCTCACCACAATATCCAACAACCTGGATTCCGCCGCGCCCGATGCCTGCCTTCAGATAAACCCTCTGGACGCGGATGCCCGCGGCATATACAACGAGAGTTTCGTAAAGGTAAGCGGAAGAAACGGGGAGGCCATCTACCTTAAGGCCAGGGTCACCGAGGAGGTCCCCCAGGGGATGGTATTTGCTCCGGTGCACTTTGCCCATGCCAAGGTCAACCTGCTTACCCTGCCTTCAAAAAACGGAGAGGCCCCCACCGTGGCGGTGAAGGTGGAAGCGGCGTGAACTGAAAGACGGGAACAGCCCGGAAAAGGAAAATCAGAGGGCCGGGGGCCGGCTAAAAAAGCCAAAAAGGTTTTTTAGCCGGCCCCCGGCATTTTAAAAACGGCTCTTCAGTTTTGAGTGAAGGGGCGGGCGGCATTCGCTCCTGCTGCATTTTTTCGTATCTTTTTGTCTTGCCTATATTTTTTTATGCGCTTAGCCGATTAGTTACCATTCCTGTGTAATTTGTCATTCCGGCCGGATTTATTCTGGTTGCGGATAAAAACGGGCGGAATCGTGCTTTTGCAAGGGAAAGATTTCCGGCTCGCTTCGCTTGCGGGAATGACCTGCGTAAACCGTATAAGCGCATTTTCAAATCTTCAGAGGGGCATGGGGCGCCCAAAAAGGTGCAAACCCCGTTTCAATGTCCCATATTAATACCCTGCATTCGATGCCCACAGGACATATAATGACCGTGCCCGGCTTGCTTCATTTCCCGCCTCTGTTATACAATTTTCATTTATTCCTATAGTGGAGGTTTCTCGCAAATGGTCATAAAAGGGAAGGTCTGGAAATTCGGTGACGACGTGGACACGGACGCGATAATACCTGCAAGGTATCTGAACACCTCGGACCCGGCGGAGCTTGCCAAGCACGTGATGGAGGACGCCGACAAGGATTTCCCGGGGAAGGTCAGGCCCGGGGACATCATCGTGGCAGGCAAGAACTTCGGCTGCGGCTCTTCCAGGGAGCACGCCCCGCTGGCTATCAAGGCCGCAGGCATAACCACTGTTGTCGCCAGGAGCTTCGCCCGCATATTCTTCAGGAACTCTTTCAATATAGGGCTGCCTATCTTCGAATGCCCAGAGCTCTTTGAGAACGTGCAGGAAGGCAGCGTCATAGAGATAGATACCGACAAGGGCACCATCCTGGCAGGCGGGAAGACCTACAGCTCCAGCCCCATACCGCCTTTCATGCGGGAGCTTGTGGGCGCGGGAGGGCTTGTTGAGTGGACGAAGAAAAAACTGGCCTCGCGTAAATAGAAAAAAATCCAAAAAGGAGATTCGGCATGAAATCTTACAAGATCGCTCTTATACCCGGTGACGGCACCGGTCCCGAGGTAATAGCCGAGGGCATAAAGACACTGAACGCCGCGGCCGGCCGCTTCGACTTCAAGCTGGAGTTCACCAACTTCGATTTTGGCGGAGACCGCTACCTGAGAACCGGTGAGACGCTTCCGGCAAGCGCCCTGGAGGAGCTCAGGAAATTCGATGCGATATATCTTGGGGCCATAGGCCACCCGGACGTGAAGCCTGGCATCCTTGAAAAAGGCATCCTGCTTGAGCTGCGCTTCAAGCTGGACCAGTACATCAACCTGCGCCCCATAAAACTCTATCCCGGCGTGGACTGCCCGCTAAAGGGGAAAGGCCCGGACGACATAGACCTGGTCGTAGTGAGGGAAAACTCCGAGGGGCTTTACGCGGGGGCGGGCGGCACGCTTAAAAAAGGCACGCCGGACGAGGTGGCCATACAGGAGTCGATCAACACGAGAAAAGGCGTCGAGAGGTGCCTCAGGTACGCGTTTGAATATACGCAGAAAAGGAACAGGCGCAAGAACCTGACCCTCTGCGGAAAAACTAACGTGCTCACCTATGCCTTCGACCTCTGGGAGAGGGCGTTTAGGGAGATTGCGCCAGAGTACCCGGATGTAAAGACGGACTACGCCCATGTGGACGCCATAACCATGTGGTTTGTCAAAAACCCGGAATGGTTCGACGTCGTTGTCACGGACAACATGTTCGGCGACATCATAACTGACCTTGGCGCGATGATACAGGGAGGCATGGGCATAGCAGCGGGAGGAAACATAAATCCGGCTGGCGTCTCCATGTTCGAGCCAATCGGAGGTTCGGCCCCCAAGTACAAGGGTCAGAACGTCATAAATCCGCTTGCCGCCATCAGCGCGGGCGGGATGATGCTTGAGCACCTTGGCCAGGCGGATGCCGCCAGGGCCATAGAGGCCGCCGTGATGGAGATCACGGGAAAACACATAAAGAGCCTTGCCGCAGGCAAGATGGGCATGGGCACAACTGAAGTCGGCGACCTTGCCGCCAAACTCGCCTCCAGCATCTAGTCCGGAAAAATCAGGAAAAGCAAAAAATAAAAAGGCCGGGCCCCTTTTGATAGGGGCCCTGGCCCGAGTTAGGGAGGAAAAAAGCTGCTGCTCTTTTCTTGCCTTAAATTTATCCCAATACTGTGAAGGAAAATTGAAGATAAAATGAATAGATTATGTTGAATTTGCCCGTCATCCAATTCCCTCCCGGATGCGCAAGACCTTCTTTTTTATGCTCTGAGGGCAAAAAAAGGGCCGGATATTGTCCGGCCCGAAACTCAGGAGGAATGGATTTTCTTTACACTATTAGCATACCCCCGAATTGTGAAGAAATTATTTGAACAGCTTGAAGGAATCATGAGATTTTTTCAGATCACTTGCCCACTTCTGGCCGTTTAGAGCGATTTTATTTTTTGCTTTTTATTTTCCGGATAAGATTTTTTCCTTAAAAAAAAGGGGCCTTCCGGGAATCCTGCGGGGCGTCATTATATGCTCCGCGGGCATCGAATGCGTATGGGACATTGAAACGGGGTTTACACCTTTTTGGGCGCGCCGCATGAAACAGCGGCAGAGCCAAAAAAAGAAGGGCCCTTTTATGGGCCCTTCTTTCGGAGAGGGGGAATCTTTTTCTTTTTATTTAGAAATAGTTTATCCCCCGAATTTGAAGAAAATTAGAAGAGAGTTTGAAAAGATTATGAGTTTTGCACCCTTGCGGCCTTGCGGCGCCAGAGGGCCAGCGCAATGCCGGCAAGCACCATGACGGAGCTCAAGACCTGTCCCATGGTGAAGGGGCCCGCAACGAAGCCAAGCTGCGGGTCGGGCTGCCTGAAAAACTCAAGGGTGAACCTGAATATCCCGTATAATATGAGGAAGGCTGCAAGGAGCATTCCGCTTCTTTTTATCCTGTCCTTCAATATCCAGAGGATAACGAAAAGCACCACCCCTTCGAAAAAAAACTCGTATAGCTCAGAGGGATGGCGAGGAATGTTGCCTCCCTGAGGAAATATCATTGCCCAGGGCACATTCGTAGGGCGGCCGAAGAGCTCGCCGTTTATGAAATTGCCGATCCTCCCAAACCCGAGGCCGGGAGGGACGGTAGCCACCAGCATGTCGGCCATCCTCCAGAAATCAAGCTTGTGTTTCCTGCAGAAAAGGACGCCGGCTATTACAAGGCCGATGAGCCCGCCGTGAAAGGACATCCCGCCCTGCCATACGGCAAATATCCTCAAAGGGTTTTGCATGTAATAGGGCAGGTTGTAAAACAGCACGTACCCAAGCCTGGCCCCCAGCACAAGGGCCACGATAAGCCAGAAATAGAAGCTCTCGACCACCTGCTGGGTAAGACCCTTTATCTTCTTTTTCCTGGCCTGGTAATTAAAAAGGAACCAGGAGGTGATGAAGCCCAGGATGTACATGAGCCCATACCACCTGATCGCAAAAGGGCCCACCTTCACAATCGTCGGACTAAAACGCGGGTACGGGATCATCGCCCTCTTCCTTCCTGTCTGAACGACGCGGCAAAAGGCTCTGCCGCGCCGGCCATGGACCCTATGGGCATGGGGGTCTTTATCTTCCAGTTGGGATAGCCGTCGCCGCTTCCAGGCAGGTTTGGCTGCTCAAAGGACTTGAATATATCCTCGATGCTGACCGAAACGTAAAGGCACGGCGTCCTTCCAAGGTGCCGGTAGATGGCAAGCATGAGTTCCTCGTTCATGTCAGAGGGCATCTCATAATTATCGGATATGAGGCCTTCCTTTTTCAAGGCACCCAGTATTATCCCCCGGTCCCTTTCCCTTGCCGCAAGGTCTCTGTGGTACGAATCCTCGGAAGGGTAAAGGGAGAGAGAGCGCTTCACCTGCATGTCATGGCCCGCCCACCAGCCGTAAAGCGTGGGAAGGTCGTGGGTGCTTACCGCGCAAAAGGCAAGCCGCGGGTACTGGCCCGGAGGCACCAGGTCAGGGGAAGGATAGAGCCGCTCGTAGATGAGGAGCCTGTAGGAAAGCATGTTCCTTGCCATTAGCGCCTCGCGCGCCGCCGGGTCAACCGTCCCAAGGTCCTCCGCCACTATTACCGTCTTGTGCCGCCCGCTTTCTATGGCAAGTATCCCCATCATCTCCTCGGCCGGGTATTTTACGTAAGCCCCCTGCGATGGCTCCATCCCCTCGGGTATCCAGAAAAGGCGGAAAAGGCCGAGCGCGTGATCTATCCTCAGCATCCCGGCGTGCGCCATGTTCTTGCTGACCGTCCCGATGAACGCCGCATAGCCGGACTCCCGCATCTTTTGAGGGACCATGGGAGGGAAACCCCAGTTCTGCCCCTTCAGATTGAATTCATCGGGCGGTGCGCCTGCGCTGGCCCCCGAGGCAAAGCAATCCCGGAATGTCCAGTCGTCGGCCCCGCCGGAGACGGTGCCTATCGCCTGGTCCAGAAACAGGCCGGCACGCATGCCAAGCCGGGCAGCCCGCTCCGACAGGCCCTTGAGCTGGCAGTCTATGGCCCACTGAACGTAAACGTGGAAAAGCACTTTCCCCATGTTTTGCCGCCTGAACTCGTTCACCGGACCGCTTCCCGGGTCTTTCAGCTCCTGGGGCCAATCCTTCCAGTTCATCCCATGGACCTCGCTTAAGACCATGAAAGTGGCGTAATTCAAAAGCGGCTCCCCCTCTTTTCCCATGAACGCCTCAAAGGCCAGCCCCCTTTCCGTGCGGGCGGGGTAATGCTCGCTGTAAAAACGGGCGAACATCTCTCTGAGGACCCGCAGCTTCAGGGCGTACACGCCGCCATAATCAACCTCCCTGGCCGCTGTAAGGGCGTCTATCTCCTGCTGAAGACCCGCCCTTCCGGCCGGGTCGAATTCCGGTATGCCTTCGAGGTCCAGGAAGATAAAATTGCGGTACAGCCTGCTTATAGGCCAGTAAGGGCTGACGCTCTCGGGAAGCGGCACCTGGTGCAGCGGCAGTATGCCTGCAAAATCGCCGCCCAGGCCGGCAACCACATCCATGATGCGGCCCAGGTCCCTGAAATCCCCTATCCCCCAGTTGCCTTCAGACCGCACCCCGTGAAGCGCCAGGTTGACGCCCCAGGACCTCATTTGCTCCCCCGGCAAGTAGCACGTGCGGGGCGCGATTATCAGCCGGCAACTGGCCCTTGTGTCCCCTGCCGCTCTTTTGCCTCCCGGTGCATGTATTGAAAACATGTAATAGCCCTGTGGCAAAGGGCCCACGTCCACAAGGTATCTGCCATACTTTTGGCCGCCAAACTCGGTGACCTCTTCAGGGGTCTGCCTGACAGACCACTTGCGCACCGCCTTTTTCTCGTCCTCGAGGGATATCCTGATGGGTATCCTGCCCGCGCAGGATGGAAGGCATACATTCACCTTGAAGGCCAGGTTCCTTTCCGCCACGACAGACGGCTCAAGCACGGGTGGCTGCCGCTTTTTCTCAAGAAACGCCCTCAAGGCCCCCTCGTCCTCCACCGGAAGGCCCATCGCCTTGAGTACGCCAACCTTGGTCTCAATGGTCACGTCGTGCCGTATGCCCCAGATATCATAAAAATCGGGCATTATGCCCATTTCCTCCGCCAGCCCGTTTATCAGCTGCTCGTCCAAAATTAAAATTCTCTCCTCATGTTTTTTGTTTTTCTCCTTTTTCTTATTCTTTTTCCCCTCAGCAGGAAATCAAAACCCCTCCGCCAGGAAAAGGGGAAAGCTTCTCAAAAGTTCCCCGGCCGGGATAAAGGACCTGCCGCCTTCCTCCACGGTCTCAACCACCCTGCCGGTAAAGGCGTCCCTGAACCGTCCGGGCCCCGGCAGCTCGATCCTGGTGTCCTTCCAAAGGGCCTCTCCAACAGGCAGGCCGCCTGGCGGCAAAAGGCCCGAAAAGAACCTTGGGGCGCATGCAAGCGCGGTTTTAGCGCCGTTTTTTCTCAAAAAAACGCACAGGTGCTCCTTTTTGGCCCCTTCAGGCTCAAGCGCCACGTAATCTCCTCCGACGAATACTTCCCGGAGGGCTTTCCTGAAGCGAAGCGCCTTCCACGTCACATAGAGCTTTACCCTGGGGTCGTCCAGTTTTTCAAGCAGCCGCGCGCATAAAGCAGGTTTGCCCATGGATGCCTCCATACCCTTAAGCTCTTCAAGCAGCGGCATCCTGGCCTCATAGTCCACATCCGCGCGGTTGTCGGGGTCCACAAGCGAGAAAGTCCAGAGCTCCGTCCCCTGGTAAAAATCGGGGATGCCGGGGCTTGCGGCCTTAAGCACCACCTGGGAGAGCGAATTCAGGAGCCCGTAGTAGGAGACCATGCCGGCAAAAGGGACAAAATCCCTTAAAAAGGGGTTTTTGTTTGTATCCATTGGGGAAAGTATCCGTTCCACGAAAGACAGAAGCGCATCTTCGTAATCCTTGTCCGGGTTAATCCAGCTCGTGTTGACTTTGGCCTCCCTTGCGGCCTTCAGCATGTACTGCTTCATTCTCTCCACAAATTTTTTGCTTTTTCCCCTGTCCTCCCTCTTGCCGTCTTTTACGGTAAAAAAACCTTCGCGGGGCCATATGCCAAGCAGCACCTGGTACAGGTGGTATTCCTCGTTCGGGCTCGGCACCGGCCTGTCCAGCACCGGTTTTTTCCTCTTGTTGGCCCTTTTCCATTTAAGCAGGGCTTCACGCCAGGCCCGGGGCATCTCGGTAAGGACATTAAGCCGCGCGCGCACGTCCTCGCTCCTTTTCGTATCGTGGGTGGAGGTGGCGGTCATGGAGAAGGGCCGGTATTTGCTCCTTTCTATGTTCTGTCCGTGGAAGGTCTCCATGGAGAGGCCAAAGCGGTCCGGGGAGCCGCCCACCTCGTTTAGCGACAGGAGCCTGTTATATATGTAAAAGGCGGTATCCTCAAGCCCCTTGGCCATTATGGGCCCGGTCTGCTGCTGTAGCTTCATGACGAAATCGAACCATTCGGCCTTGTCGTCCGCCGAAAGCTCCGCGCCGTATTCAAGGAGCAGCACCTGCTTTATAAAACCGAATGTCTGGGCGCTTATGGAAGTGTTCAGCCTCTGCGCCTTTTTGACCGCCTGCTCTATGTAACGCCGGTCCCTTTCCCCGGTGCCGGAGGAGCTTATGTATGTCCGGTAGACCTGAAAGCAGGCCATTACCTCCGAAAGCGCCCTTGTCAGGCTAAGCAGGGTATAGTCCCTCGTAGACCTCGATTTCTGGGCAAGCATGTACAGCCGGTGGCCAAGCACGTTCATCTCTCCGGACATGGAGGAGTCAATCACCTGCTTTTTGGCGAGATAGGCAAGGTCCGTGAAATTGAGCTTCTCGCCTGTGAAGCGGAAGTATATGTCGTCCATCTGGCGGACGCTCTCTGGCCTTATGAAAATGCCGTTCAGGGAGTTCAGGAAATCATATCCGGTGGTCCCGCATATGGGCCAGTCATCGGGTATCTTTTCTCCCTTGAGCAGTATCTTCTCCCCTATTATGTAGAAGGGCGCCGCCGGAGGTTGCTGGAGAAGCTCCGTCTTCAGGCTGGATTTCCTTTCCTGCGCCTCCTGTTCGGGCAGGCCGGCAAGCACAGCATCCTCCTGAAGGTCCCGGAGATACTCGGCCGGGTTATAAAGGCCATCCAGGTGGTCCACCCGCAGCCCGGTTATCCTGCCCTGCCTTATGAAATCGAAAATGAGCCGGTGGCTTTCATCAAATACATCGGGCAGCTCCGGCCTTATCGCGGCCAGCTGGTTTATGTCGAAAAACCTCCGGTAATTTATCTCGTCGGTCGCCACCACCCAGAAAGACAGCCGGTACGGCTGTCTGGATATGAGCCCGTCCAGCAGGTCAAAACTTCTGGGGTTTCCCTTGACGCCGTTAAATGCCTCAACGTTGCCGTCTATGAACATCCTCACATCGGAGGAGGCTTCGTAGAGCGCCCAAAGCCTCCGTTTTATTACTTCTTTTTCCCTGTTCCTCTCCCGCTTCTTCTCCAGGTCCCTTTCGAAGGTGCCGGGCAGGTGCCCAAGCGCCGTTATCACGCTCATCAGGTCCTCATAGTGTTCGGTCCCGGATATTTTCCTTTCAAGCTCGCCAAGCCCGTGGCGTAATATGAGTTCGAAGGAGCCCGGCTCGACCGGCAGGAGGTTTTCGTAACAGGACAGAAAAAACCCTCCCTCCCTGAAGCTTAGCCGTATTTCCCCCATTTCGAGCGCCTTGCCATACTGTTCTCCAAGAATTGGAAGCAGGACCTTGTCCTTGAGCGTCTCAAGGGGCGGGTACCAGTCAATGTCAAAAAAGTGGGCGTACGGCGAGCTTCGCCCGTTCTCAAGAACGCTCTGCCACCACGGGTTGTCCCCAAGGATGCACATGTGATTGGGCACGATATCCTGCACCTGGCCCATGCCATGGCGCGAAAGCTCCGCGGTAAAAAGCCCGTATTCCTCCAGAGTGCCAACCTCCGGGTTAAGCTGGTCATAGCGGGTGATATCATATCCGTGGAGGCTGCCCTGGACGGACATGAAATTGGGGGACGAATAGATGTCCGTTATTCCAAGTTCGTGAAGGTACGGGATGATCCCGCAGGCGCGGCCAAACGGCAGAAAACGGTTGAACTGGAGCCTGTAGGTGCTTACCGGCATCCGGAGCGTTCCGGACGGCCCGGCTCCCTCTTCTGCCGCTATTTCATCGCCGGTCATTTTTATTTCTATTTCCCCCGGGCTGAATTTTCCTGTTTTTTCTCTTGCCTTTAGCTTTGAAATCTGCGGACCGCCTCGCCGGAAAAGTGAAGGTCCTCACCTAGCCCCCTGAACTCCTCGCTCCATTCCTTCTCCTGTTCCCTTTTTCCCTGGCCGCCCTTCTTATAAAGGGAGCGCCCAAGCTCCCAGTACCCGTTTTGCGCCGCCCAGAGATTTACCGGAAAAGGCAGTGTGGAGGTAAACCTTACAAGCCCCCTCAGCGCCTTCAGGTCCGCCGCGCGGCCTTTTTCCCTGAGGGAGGCAAAAAGGGACTTCAACCTTTCCCTTAAAACAGGCTCAAGCCCCGCATCAAGCTCCAGCCCCCACTTCTTAAGCTCTTCGCGAAGCACGGCGGTCTTTTGCATGTCCACAGTCTCCTCCCTGAGCGCATTTGCGATCTGCCGGACCAAAGACATTTCGGCCGCCACCAGGAAAGGTTTTGGGATCGGCGCCCTGAAATCCTTTAAAAGCCCCATCAGGACACGGGCCCTCTCGTATATCTGCGCATAATGGATCATGGACTCCTCAAGGGTCTCGCTTACAACCGCCTCAAGGACCTTCCTCTGCTCGTCCAGGAAGAGGTCCCGCATCGTGTAGATTCCGTACGCGAATTTTTTCACGCCGGGCTTCAATACCTCCAGGTCTGTGCGCCCTGAAAAAAGTCTTTCTCCCCCGGCCATTTCCTTTACGGCTTTTTTGAAATACTCATACTCTTTCGCAGGGCCGCCGGCCGAAAGCACGCAGACGATCTCGTGCCCTCTTTTTTTGAGTACAGCGAACTGCCAGATACCGCTGCCTCCGTTTTCCTTCCCGTCTTCCCAGGTTATACGAGAGCGTACATTTATCCTTCCGGCGGCAAGCCTATCCTCCCCGTCTCCTTCGGGGGAAGCCGCACCGGGCCCTGAGACCAGTGTCTCGTAATCCAGTCTTGTTACGTCATAGCAGTAAAGACGATGCTGCCGGGCGTAGTCCTCAAACAGGGAGCTTATGGCGTAATGCACCGCCACCTTGCCAAGATCGATCGTTTTGACCTTGACTTGGGCGTTATATATTCCGGCCCCGTCGCCGGACTCCTTTACATTGCTTTGAGCCTTTGTAAGGATTTGCAGAAAATGTCCCTCGAAGTCCTCCCCGGTCAGCTCCCTGCAAAGCTGCAGCGCCCTGCACGCATACTGAAGGACCTGGAGGGCCTCTATCCCTGCAATGTCGTCGAAGAACCAGCCGCAGCTTGTGAACATCAGCATCGCGTGCCTCTGCATCTCAAGAAGCCGCAGCGCCTCAACCCCGCGGTCCGCCATATTCTGTTTTTTCAGCGCATGACTTTCCAGGAACTTCAAGACCCTTTCTTCCGCCCGTTCAAGGACCACTTCTATGTATCTGTCCCTTGCCTGCCAGGGGTCCTTGAAAATGTCTTTTCCCCGCTTTTCAAAGACCTCCGCCAGCCGCCCGGAAAGCCAGTCCAGCGCCTTTCTCAGGGGCGCCCTCCACTTCTGGTTCCACTCCGGGTGCCCGCCGGTGGAGCAGCCGCAATCGGAGCGCCACCGCTCCACCCCATGAAAACAGCTCCAGGATGTGTTGTCTTTTATCCTCACCTCCCATTGGGGCGGGTGCTTTTCCAGGAACTCCCCGTAATTTGCCACCTTTGCCAGGTTGTTTTTCCTGATGTGGTGGACGCAGTAGGCAAGGGCCATGTCACCGAAGCGGCTGTGGTGCCCGTAGGATTCTCCATCGGTGGCGATATGCGCAAGCTGGGGCCGCTGCTCCCCGGTAAATATCTGTGCCAGCCGCTCGGCCATGAGGACGCCGCTTTTCAGAAGGCCTTCAAACGCAATAGCCCTGGAAACCGGGCCGTTGTAGAAAAATGCCGCGATCTGCGCCCCTGAAGGAAGCCTTATCAAATAAGGCATCGTTGTATCTATGGAATTCTCATCAACATGGGTCCAGTCGTCCTGCCATGGGGCCTTCACATGGTGCGCCTGCCCGGGGGAAAGTATAGTGAACTTGATGCCCTGCCCGGCAAGGGCCTCCAGCGTCTCTGTGTCCACGGCGGTCTCGGGAAGCCACATACCCTCCGGGTCCCTGGAAAAACGCCGCCTGAAGTCCTCGATGCCCCAGGCCACCTGTGTGACCTTGTCCCTGCTGGAGGCAAGCGGCATTATCATATGGTTATAGCACTGGGCTATCGCGTTTCCGTGGCCGGAATGCCTTTCCCTGCTGGTCCTGTCCGCCTCTATTACGGCCTCATAGACAGGCCTGGAGAACTCCTCCATCCAGCTAAGCAGGGTGGGGCCGAAGTTGAAGCTAATGTCCTTGTAGTTGTTCACTATGCGGCTTATCCTGCCCTTGTCATCCAGTATCCTCGCGTGGGCGTTTGCCGCATAGCATTCGGCGGAGACGCGCTCGTTCCAGTCGTGGTAGGGGCTTGCGCTGTCCTGCGTCTCTATCGCCTCCAGCCAGGGGTTTTCCCTTGGCGGCTGGTACATGTGCGCGTGTATTACGATGTATCTGTTATCCAATGGGGAGGGCCTTTTTTTCTTTTAAAAGAACGGTTCCATAAGGGCCGAGGGGGACCGAGCCGTCGCTGCCCGGCCCGGGGCCAAGGAGCGGCTCCCATGCTGCGCTCGCTCCTCCGGCCGCGCAAAGCAAGGGAGGGGTGGCCGTTGCCGGCTGCCCCGAGAGGTTGAATGCGGCAAAAAGGCCCGCCACCTCCCCATCCGCACTTTTTACATTTGCCAGCCTGGTGATGGCCAGGACGCTCTTTTGCAGGCTGACCGACATGCCTTCCCTGTCTGGCGGGCTCAATATGGATAAAAATTCCTTTCGCAGGGCGATGAGCCTCTTGTAAAAATCGAATATTTCAGAGTGCGGCGGTCTGTCAGCAAGCCCCGGATCTATTTTTGAGGCCTGAAAGGTCTCCACCGCCTGCGGGTCCGGCGCCTCGCCCGCCCATCTGAAAGAGGAAAACTCCCTTTGTCTGCCCTCCCTTACCGCCTGTACCAGCTCCCTGTCCCCATGGCTTACGAAATACTGAAACGGCGCCTTCTCGCCGTATTCCTCACCCATGAAAAGAAGAGGGACATACGGCCCGAGGAGGACAAGGGCGGCCCCCAGCATGAGCTTTTCCGGCGATAGCGAACTGCCAAGCCTGTCGCCAAGGAACCTGTTGCCCACCTGGTCATGGTTCTGCATAAAGGCAATGAATTTAGCGGGCGGTATGTCCATGGAAAAGCTGCCCTGGTTTCTGCCGCGGAACGGGGACTGCTGCCCCGTGTAGACAAACCCCTGGGCGCACGACGCCCAGAGGTCCGCGGGGCCGGAGAAGTCCATGTAATAGCCGTCTTTCTCCCCGGTCAGGACCACGTGAAGCGCATGATGAAAATCCTCGTTCCAGTGAGCGTCCGCCCCGAAGCCTCCAAGCAGCCTGGGCCTTATGAAGCGGGCATCGCTCCTGTCGGACTCGATGCAAAGGTAAAACGGCCTGCCGGAACAAAAACCCTCCATCCTGAGCTTCATCTCCTCGACTATATGCCTTGGGCTGAAATCAAAAATGCCGTGAACGGCGTCCAGCCTCAGGGCGTCCATGTGGAATTCCCTTCCCCAGTACAGGGCGTTGCCGATAAAAAACTCCCTCACAGGCCCGCTGGATGGGCCGTCGTAGTTTATCGCCTGCCCCCATGGAGTCCTGTAGTTGCCGGTGAAATAGGGGCCGAAATCGGCAAAATAGCTGCCTTCGGGCCCGAAGTGATTGTACACGACATCCAGTATGACGGCAATGCCCGCCTGGTGCATGGCATCAACAAGGCGTTTAAGCCCTTCAGGGCCGCCATAGGAGTTTTGAGGCGCGTAGGGATACGCGCCGTCGTAGCCCCAGTTCCTTTCCCCGGGAAACTGGGCGACCGGCATGATCTCAACCGCCGTTACCCCAAGCTCTTTCAGATAAGGGATCCTTTCCGCGGCCGCAAGGAATGTCCCCTCCCGCGTGAACGTGCCAACGTGGAGCTCATATATGATATATTGCCCGAAAGGCGGGTTCTTCCACTTTCCGTCCCCCCAGGCATAGCCTTCGGGATCGGCTACCTGGGATGGGCCATGGACGCCTTCCGGCTGGTAGCGGGAAGCGGGGTCCGGCCTCTCCAGGCGGCCATCAAGCAGGTAAAAATACCTTGTCCCCTCCCCTGCCCCGGGGACAAATGCCTCGAAAAAACCGTCCTGCCCGGCCTGTCTTTCGGAAGGTACCGGCTCCATGGGAAATATAGCGGAGTGAAAGAGCTCCTCACCCCCGCCCGGGGGCATTACCTTTACGGACACCTCCTTGCAGCGGGGCGCCCAAAGCCGGAAAAAAACGCCACCCCGGACGCAGTGCGCTCCCTGCCCTCCGAGGCCCGCCGTCCGCAGCTTTGCTGCCAAGTCTGTTCCGGATTTTTCCAAAAAAATCCCTTTCAAAAAATCTCCCGCCGTTTTTCGTTTTTTTTGATTTTTTTGATTTTTTCGTTTTTCACCTGTCCTTGGTAAACGCAGCCGGAAGCAGTCTTGGTGCAGGTCCGGTGTCCTGTCCCATAAATCCGTTGTCATTCCCGCAAGCGAAGCGCGTCGGGAATCTGTCCTTCAAGGCCGATTCCGCCCGTTTTTATCAGAATAAATATGGCCGGAATGACAGAATAAACCCTAACGTTGCATTCCTTTGAAGCCGTCATTCCGGCTTGACCGGAATCTTTCCTTGCCGTAAAAGGCGAAGAACGATTCCC
>JAKAJM010000101.1 GCA_021813765.1 Nitrospirota bacterium | reverse complement strand
AGATGGTGATGCCCGGCGACAATGTGACCTTTCTGGTGGACCTGATAGCGCCGGTGGCGATGGAAGAGGGCCTTCGGTTCGCCATCAGGGAGGGCGGCAGGACCGTCGGGGCCGGCGTCGTCACGGAGATACGGGAATAATAAAGTGGCTATAATGAATCAGCAGAAGATAAGAATAAAGCTCAGGGCTTACGATCACAGGCTGCTGGACCAGTCGGTCCGCGACATAGTGGAGGCCGCGAGACGCTCCGGCGCAAGGGTCGCCGGTCCCGTGCCGCTGCCCACCAAGATAAGCAAGTATACGGTTTTGAGGAGCCCGCACGTGGACAAGAAGTCCCGCGAGCAGTTCGAGATAAGAACCCACAAGCGCATAGTGGACATCTATGAGCCTACCCAGCAGACCATGGACGCCCTCATGAAGCTGGAGATCGCCGCGGGCGTGGACGTGGAGATAAAGCAATGACCGGCATGGTGGGCAGGAAGCTTGGCATGACGCAGATATTCGAGGGCGGGCGCCTGGTGCCCGTCACCGTGATAGAGGCCGAGCCGGGGTTCGTGCTCGAGGTCAAGACGCGGCAGAAGCACGGCTACGAGGCGGTCAAGGTCGGCTTCTTCGAGCAGAGGAAGGCGAAGCTCGTCACGAAGCCCATGAAAGGGGTTTTCGAGAAGGCCGGGGCGAAGGCCCTCTACAGGTATGTGAGGGAGTTCCCGATGGACGGGCTGCAGGTGGGCGAGAGCGTCACTGTGGAGAAGTTCGCCAAGGGAGACAGGATCAAGGTAAGCGGGGTATCGAAGGGCAAGGGTTTCCAGGGCGTCATGAAGAGGCACAAGTACAGGGGCGGCCCTGACAGCCACGGCTCCATGTTCAACCGGGCTCCCGGCTCGATAGGCGCAAGCTCGTTTCCCTCCAGGGTATGGAAGGGCAAAAGTCTCCCGGGCCATATGGGCGCCGAGAGGGTCACGGTAAAAAATCTCTCCGTTGAGGACGTCAGGGGGGGGCAGAACCTGATCCTGGTCCGCGGGGCGGTTCCCGGCGCCAAGGGCACCATTCTGGAGATAAGGAAGGAAGACTAGGGCGAAAATGGCGGCCATAGAGATAAAAGACACGAAGAATAACGTTGTGGGCTCCATGGAGCTGTCTGCCAGGTTTGCCCTGGAGGGCAAGGGTGCCCTCATGCACGAGGCTGTTGTCTGCTTCCTTGCCAATCAGAGGCAGGGCACGCACGCGACGAAGACAAAGGGGCTTGTGTCGGGCGGCGGGAGGAAACCCTGGAAGCAGAAACATACGGGCAGGGCGCGCGCCGGAAGCAGCCGCTCGCCGTTGTGGAGAGGCGGCGGCACGATATTCGGTCCCCAGCCCAGGGACTACTCCTACGAGCTTCCGAAGACCGCGAGGAGGACCGCGCTGTTTGCGGCCATCTCACGGAAGATAAAAGACGGCGAACTCCACGTGGTGGACGGCATCAGGCTGGAGAAGCCCGCCACCAGGGAGATGGCCGCCATCCTGAAAAATCTCGGGTTAAGCGGGGGCAGCACGCTCATCGTGCTCTCAGAGGCGGACCGCTCCGTGCTGCTGTCGGCCAGGAACATCCCGGGAGTGGATGTCGTTCAGTCGAAGGACCTGAACATTTACGAAGTAGCGGCTCATAACGGGGTACTGGCCACGAAAGCGGCCATGGAGGCCCTGGAGGCGAGGCCATTATGATGATATATTCCGTAGTCAAGAGGCCCCTCTTCACCGAAAAGGGCACTACACTGAAGGAAAACGAGAACAAGCTGCTGGTAGAGGTCGACCCGAAGGCCAACAAGATAGAGATAAAGAAGGCGATGGAGGATATCTTCAAGGTGAAGGTCGAGAAGGTCGCCACCATAAAGCAGCACGGCAAGAGGAAGCGGTGGGGCAAGTCGGTCGGAATGACGTCCCCGAGGAAAAAGGCGGTCGTTACGCTCAAAAAAGGCGAAAAACTCGACTTCATAGAGGGTGCGTAAGATAAAATGGCTATAAAGAAGTTCAAACCGACATCTCCGGGCAGAAGGTTCCAGTCCGGCTCAGACTTCGAAGAGCTGACGAGGAACAAGCCGCTAAAATCCCTTGTAAGGCCGCTCAGGAAGACGGGTGGCAGGATGAAGACCGGCGAGATCAGTGTCTGGTGGAGGGGCGGCGGCCCCAAGCGGGCATACCGGGTCATCGATTTTCATAGGGAAAAGACGAAGGTGCCGGCGGTCGTCGCTGGCATCGAGTACGACCCCAACAGGTCATCGAGGATCGCGCTGCTGAAGTACGCAGACGGCGAGAAGAGATACATACTGGCGCCGGAGGGGCTGAAAACCGGCGATGTGGTGTCCGCCGGGGCCGAGGCGGACATAAAGGTGGGAAACGCTCTGCCGCTGTCCGCGGTGCCGCTTGGCACCGTCGTGCATAACGTGGAGCTGAGGCCCGGCGGCGGCGCGAAGCTCGCCAGGAGCGCCGGCGCGGGCGTTCAGGTCGTGGCGAAGGAAGGCGGCTACGTGCAGCTTAAACTCTCCTCGGGCGAGGTGAGGATGGTGCTGGCCACCTGCAAGGCGACGATCGGGCAGGTGGGCAACCTGGGCCACGAGAACGTTTCCTACGGCAAGGCCGGCAGGAACCGCCTGAGGGGCAGAAGGCCGCATGTGCGCGGGGTGGCGATGAACCCGGTCGACCATCCGCTTGGCGGTGGAGAGGGCAGGAGTTCCGGCGGCAGGCCGCCGTGCTCTCCCTGGGGCAAGCCTGAAGGCGTCAAGACGAGGAAGAACAAGCTGACCGACAAATACATCGTCAGGAGGAGGAAATAGTGCCAAGGTCTCTTAAAAAAGGCCCTTTTGTCGAGGAGAAACTCCTCAAAAAGGTGACGAAGATGATCGAGGCCGGGGACAAGAAGCCGCTTAAGACCTGGTCGAGGCGCTCGACCATAATCCCCGAATTCATAGGGTTCACCTTTGCGGTCCATAACGGAAGGAAGTTCGTGCCCGTGTATGTCACGGACAACATGGTTGGACATAAATTGGGAGAGTTTGCCCCTACGAGGACGTTCAAGGGGCATGCTGGCACTGCGAAGGGGTAAGAGAAGATGCAGGCGAAGGCAATTTTGAAATACGCGAGGCTCACGCCCAGGAAGGCAAGGAGGGTCGTCGACCTGGTGAGGGGCAAGAAGGCGGCCGAGGCGCTGCTGGCCCTCAAGTTCATGCCTTACAGGGGCGCGCACTATGTCGAGAAGGCCCTTCGTTCCGCCATAGCCAATGCGGAACAGAACAATGGGGACCCGGAGAAGATGAAGATAGCAAGCGTGGTGGTGGGCACGGGCCCCAGCATGAAGAGGATGGAACCCCGCTCTATGGGCAGGGCCAATGTCAGAAGGAAAAGGTCGTCTCACATAACGGTTCTGTTGTCTGACGAATAGCAGGTCCGCAAGGAAGATTAAGGAGGAGGATTTTGGGCCAGAAGACGCATCCGACGGGCGTAAGACTGAAGATAATACGGAACTGGGAGTCCAGGTGGTTCCAGAAGAAGGGCTTCGCCGAACAGCTTGTCGAGGATTATCATATAAGGCGCATGATAAAAAAGAGGCTCTACCACGCGGGGGTGGCCAGCATAGAGATAGAGCGCACCCCGCAGAAGCTGCGCGTGATAATACATACGGCGCGTCCCGGGATCGTCATCGGCAAGAAGGGTGCGGAGGCCGAGAGGCTGAGGAAGGACCTTCAGGAGGCAACCGGCAAGGAGGTCTCCGTCGACATAAAGGAGATAAGGAAGCCGGAGATAGACGCCCAGCTCGTTGCGGAGAATATAGCCCTGCAGATAGAAAAGCGTGTTGCCTTCAGGCGCGCGATGAAGAAAGCGGTGGCCTCCGCCCAGCGGTTTGGCGCGAAGGGGATCAAGGTCACCTGCTCCGGCAGGCTGGCCGGGGCCGAGATAGCGCGCACGGAGTGGTACAGGGAGGGAAGGGTTCCGCTTCATACATTCAGGGCGGACGTGGCCTACGGCACGGCCGAGGCTTCGACGACCTACGGCATAATAGGCGTGAAGGTCTGGATTTACCACGGGGACATACTTCCCGAAAGCTCAGTAGCGTAAAGGGGTTTTAAAGACAAGAAATGCTAGCGCCCAAGAAGGTAAAATTCAGGAAGATGCAGAAGGGCCGGATGGATGGCAAGGCCTACCGGGGCTCTGAAGTGAAGTTCGGGGACTTCGGTCTGAAGGCGATGGAGCCGGCCTGGATATCCTCCAGGCAGATCGAGGCGGCCAGGATCGCGATAACCAGGCACGCCAAGAGGGGCTGCAAGGTCTGGATCAGGATATTCCCGGACAAGCCGATAACGAAGAAGCCCGCTGAGACGCGTATGGGCAAAGGCAAGGGGGCGCCCGAGTACTGGGTGGCGGTTGTGAAGCCCGGCAGGGTGCTTTACGAGGTGTCGGGAATCCCGGAGCAGACCGCCAGGGAGGCGATGAGGCTTGCGGCCTTCAAGCTTCCAGTGGCGACAAAGTTCGTGAAGCGCCAGGAGGAGATGCAGTGAAACCTGCAGAGGTAAGGAACATGACCGCGGAGGAGCTCAGGGCCAAGGAGGCCGATTTCAGGAGGGAGATATTCAACCTGAGGTTCCAGCAGGCCACCGGCGAGATACAAAACCCCAAGAGGATGCTCACGGTGAGGAGGGACATTGCCCGCATACTCACCATCCTGCAGGAAAAAGAGCGCGAAGGGGGCAAGGGTAAATAGAGATGGCAAAGAAAGTCTTTACAGGCACAGTGGTCAGCGACAAGATGGACAAGACCGTGGTGGTCGCGGTCACAAGGCTTTTTCAGCACCCCGCATACAAAAAGACGGTCAAGAAGGTGGTCCGGTTCAAGGCCCACGACGAAGGCAACCGCTGCAAGACAGGCGACAAGGTGACCCTGGTGGAGTCGCGGCCCATGAGCAAGGACAAGAGGTGGAGAGTGGCCGGTATAATAGGGGGTGCCGGGAAGTGATACAGGTGCAGAGCATACTCGAGGTGGCCGACAATTCCGGGGCCAAGAAGGTCTGCTGCATAAAGGTCCTCGGGGGCACGCGCAGACGGTATGCCAGGCTTGGCGACCTCATCGTGGTCAGCGTGAAGGAGTCTTCCCCGGAGGGTACGGTAAAGAAGGGGTCCAAGGCGAAGGCCGTGGTGGTAAGGACGAAGAAGGAACAGCGCAGGTCCGACGGCACATACATAAGGTTCGACCAGAACGCCGTGGTGCTTGTGAATCCGGCGGGCGAGCCCCTGGGCACCAGGATATTCGGGCCGGTTGCAAGAGAGCTCAGGTGGAAGGAATACACCAAGATAATCTCTCTGGCGCCGGAGGTCCTTTAAGGAGGTTTTTGGCGATGGGGCTTGGAATAAAAAAGGGAGACACGGTTGCCGTGCTGGCCGGCAAGGAGAAGGGCAAGAAGGGGCGGATCGTCTCTGTGCTGCCGGGCAAGGGCAAGGTGATCGTGGAGAAGATCAACATAATAAAGAGGCACACCAAACCCTCGAAGACGCACGAGCAAGGTGGCATCATAGAGAAAGAGGGCCCCATTCACGCGTCAAACGTGATGCTCGTCTGCCCCAAATGCGGCGCGCGCACAAAGACAGCCGCGCTCGTCCAGGCGGGCGGCGGGAAGCTCAGGGTCTGCAAAAAGTGCAAGGAGGTCATTGATTAGGAATGTCGCCCAGGCTCAGGGAAACCTATAACAAAGAGATCCTGCCGGCCATGATGAAGGAGTTCGCCTATGGCAACGTCATGCAGGTGCCGAGGATCGAAAAGGTAGTGCTCAACGTGGGGCTTGGCGAGGCCGTGCAGAATATAAAGCTGCTGGACTCCGTGCAGCAGGAGCTGACCCAGATAACCGGCCAGAAGGCGGTCGCCACGCGCGCCAAGAAGGCCATAGCGACCTTCAAGCTCCGCAAGGGGATGCCCATCGGCTGCAAGGTGACCCTGAGGGGAGACCGGATGTATGAGTTCCTGGACAGGCTCATCAGCGTTTCGCTGCCCAGGATAAGGGATTTCCGGGGGCTGCCGGACAAGTCGTTCGACGGCCGGGGCAATTATAATTTCGGCATCAGGGAGCAGTTCATATTCCCCGAGATAAATTATGACAAGGTGGAGATCGTCCACGGCATGGACAAGATC
>JAKAJM010000030.1 GCA_021813765.1 Nitrospirota bacterium | reverse complement strand
GATCTGCAAGATAGTCCTTGAGCACGGCGCCGAGCCGATACTCCAGATGACCTGCAGGGACAGAAATCGCATAGGGCTGCAGTCCGACCTGCTTGGGGCCAGCGTGCTCGGGATAAAGAACGTGCTGTGCATGACAGGAGACCACGTGCTTGCCGGGGACCACAAGGGAGCAAAGCCGGTCTACGACCTGGAGTCCGTCCAGCTTCTTGCCGCAGTCCAGGGTCTGAACAGCGGCAAGGACATGGCAGGCAACGACCTTAAAGGCAGCACGGATTTCTTCCAGGGGGCCGTGGTCACCCCGGAGGCAAACCCCCTTGCCCCTCAGCTGGCAAAGTTTGAAAAAAAGGTAAGGGCCGGGGCAAGGTTCTTCCAGACCCAGGCCATCTACGACGTGGACAAGTTCAAGGAGTTCATGGCAACCGCCAGGCGTTTCCCGGTAAAGGTGCTTGCCGGGTTCGTGATACTGAAAAGTGCGGGGATGGCCAACTTCCTCAACAAGAATGTCCCCGGCATCCGCGTGCCAGAGGAGCTTATAGAGGAGCTGAAGACCGCCGGCAAGGAAAAGGCCCTTGAGACCGGAATGGACATTGCCGCCAGGCATATCCGCCGCCTGAAGGAAGAAAAAATATGCGACGGCGTGCACATCATGGCAATAGGGATGGAGGACAAGGTCCCCATTATAATGCAGAAGGCCGGCCTGATATGATCAATTAAAAATTCCCTGCGTCAGTTCCAGGACGGGAAGTAAAAATAAAAAAACCCGCCGGTCAAGATTTTATGACCGGCGGGTTTTTTTCGGGGGAAGATCAGGCGGCGGTGCGCAAGGTTATGAATCCCGACACGTCTTTTTTCAGGTTATTGCCTATCCCGCTTAAGTTTTCTATCTGGTAAAGGACGTTGCCAGCCATCTTCTCCATCTCCCTGGAGATGGCGGCGGTCGCCTCTATGTTCATCACGACCTCCTCCGATGCGCTAGACTGCTCCTCGACCGCTGTGGCTATCTGGGCTATCTGGTCCCTCACGCTCTGAACGGACTCCACGATAGTGTCTAGCACAATATCCAGGTTCCGTACGTTGCCGGCGGCCTTCGAAAATCCCTTGGAGGCGTCTTTCATCAGGGTTGCGGTCTGGCCGGATTCCGCCTGGACAGTGCCTATCTTTTCCGATATTTCGGTTGTCGCCTTGATAGTCCTTTCTGCGAGTTTCCTGACCTCGTCGGCGACGACTCCAAACCCCCTCCCCTGTTCACCTGCCCTGGCGGCCTCTATTGCCGCGTTCAGCGCAAGCAGATTGGTCTGGTCCGCGATGTCCTTGATCACCGTGACTATGTCCCCTATCTCCCCAACGCTCCGGTCCAGCTTCTCTATCATTGCGGAGAGCTTCGAAGAGGACGCGCTGACATCATTTATCACCTCTACCGTAGTCCCGGTCACCTCTTTACCGCCCTTGACAAGGTCCATCATCTCGCCGGAGGATTGAGAGGCGTTTGAAGCGTTGCTTGCGATGTCCGTTATCGTCTGGTTCATCTCTTCGGCCGAGGCGGCTATCTGCTGGGCCTTGGATGTCTGGTTCCTGGCTCCTTCCGCTGCGTTTTCAGCCTCTTTCTTCAGTGCCTCTACGGTTGACGCCACCCCCCTTACGGATATGGAGATATCGTCTATTATCGAACCGAACGCGCTTGCCATGCTGTCCATATGGTGCCCCAGAATGCCTATCTCATCGTCAAGGCTATGCTCGATCCTCACCCGCAGGTCCCCTTTAGCCATTGTGTCCACGTTCCGGGACAAACCGTTCAGGGAGCCCAGTATGCCCCGCGATATCCAGCTGGCTATCAGCAGGGCGGCCAGGGAAAGGATAATACCCATGACCGCAAGCTGCTCCTTGGCAGCGAATACTATCTTGCCGGAGTTTTTGTCCAGATATGATATCCTGTCCAGTTGAAGGGCCATAAGCTTGTTGAAGGCGCTAACGGTCTGCGCTCCGCTGATCAGGATCGTCCTTGCGCGGAAGTCCGCCGCCTCCTTTATCTTGCCTGTCTGCATCAGGGCGAACCACTTGGGGCGGTCGTTCCTGTACTGCCCATAATATTCAAGCAGCGTGGCCAGTGCTGCCTTGCATTTCCGGCCATTGCCGAGCTGGGAATAGAGCTTCATGTCATTGTCGAATTCGTTGAACCATTTCTGGCTTTCATCTATTACCTCCTGCCGGGCCCCTGGATCTGGAATCGCCAGATACTGGGAGACGCCGTACCGGAGCTGCCACATGGCATTCTGCGCTCCAGCTAGATAGCCAAGCCCTGTGGCTCCGTCGCCGTGCATAAGATCGATCATCCCGGCAAGGCTCTTGAAGCCCCCAAAACCCGTGGCAACCATTATCGCGGTGAAAAGTATCGTAAGGGCCACAAGCATGAACATCCGGCCGGCAACCGTCTTTCTTTTAAACATGCTCAAAACTTTTCCGGACACCATCTTGTCCCCCCTCGGAAAATTTTTTATAAGCCTTATTTAAATCAAATTAATTAAAACCCTGCGGCCCTGTTTACTGGCAATCGGGTCTGAATTTCTTATCGTAAATCTAAAATTAAAACTTTAATGAAAAGAAAAAAATATTTTTTTATTATTAAAGAGTTTATTTTTTAGCAGGCAAAAAAACAAAAAAACCTGACAGGCAGCTGCAGCCATCTGGAAATTCGGGTTGGCAAAGCAGGAGCAAGGACTTTCTCCACCCTGCCCGGAAATGTATCCGGATCTCTTCCTGCCCCAAAAAAAAGGATTTCTTATCGGCTCACGTGCTGCTTGGCGCGTTTACACTTTTGCCTGGCAAGTGCGCACCACACGCTCTGCCGGGTCCTGACGGTAGTAGTCCCTGAGGATCCTGTAGAGCTCCGGCGCCTGCCTGCGGAGGTCAAGGGGACGGTCGAAGAACTCCTCTGTCGAAACGGCAAAGAACTCCGCCTCGTTCTTCGCGGCGTAGGCGTCGAGGAAAGTTTTCTGACCCTTTTCGACAAGGCCGCGCAACCTCAGGAACTCCTTTGAGCATACGGCCACCCATTGGGCAAGCTGAAGGCGGTCCGCAATGGGTGGGGTGCCGTCAGCGGCCCCGTCAAGCATATCCAGCTTATGGGCAAACTCGTGATACACCAGGTTATGCCCTCCTTCGGGGTGGCGGGAGCCGTGGACTACATCATCCCATACAAGGATCACCGTGCCCCAGTCCAGGGCCTGGCCCAAGATGGAGACGGACGGCTCCACCGGCCCGTTAATGCGCTCGAACACCCCGGGGCGGCGCTCTGGCAGCATTACTGCAGATGGATAGACAAGGATGGTGCCTACATCCCGGAAGTAATCATGTGGGAGCCCCAGTTGCAACAGACACGCCTGCGCGGCGATAGTGACGCGGATCTCATCCGTGAGGACAAGCCCGCCGCATCCTTCCCAGTGTTTTTCCTCCAGGAAGACCTGCATCATAGCCCGCAGTTCGGCACGCTCAGGCTCGCTCAGCAGGCAGTAATGGACAACGTTCGAACGCACGACGGCCTCCCACCCGGGAGGAAACGGGCGCTTTCGCGCCTCGGCGCGCCGATGCTCGCGGAGCCAATGGAACACAGCGATAAAAATCTCCTTTGTGATAGTTTAACACGGGCGGACGGCGGCGTTATCGGTACTATTTTCCCGCTTTTTTTGACCTTTACAGGAAGCGCAATGATATCTGCGATCTGTCCTGCCGGCACGGCTGGAAAAAGAAAAAAACTTTGAATGCCGTCCTTTTTTGGTAAACTGTTTATAACATTTCCTGTATTGTGCTTGACTACCTTGATCTGCACGAGGAACGCATGCGCTGGCTCTTTCTTCTATTTGCGGGGATCTCTGAAGTGGGATGGGTATACAGCCTTAAATCCACTGACGGGTTTACACGGCTTTTGCCGTTGATCCCCTATGCAGCCTGCGGGTTTGCGACTGCCTTTTTCCTCTCCCAAAGCCTCAAGACGATTCCCGTAGGGGTAACCTACAGCGTGTGGACGGGCATAGCCGTCATCGGCAGCAATGTCGTAGAGCTTGCTATCGAGCACCAGCCCGTACAATTGGCGCGCCTGTTCTTTATCGCCCTTATACTGCTAGGAATAATCGGGCTTCAGCTCTCTTTTCCAAGGCATTAGACGGCAGCCCCAAATTTCCCGGTTCCCTTGATTATTTTATTTGCAATTTACTAACATAGCGAAAGTTTTCTCCCTGAGCCGCACAATTTATGCAGGGCCAAAGGGGCATAGGCATGAAATGATTTTACCCAAAGAATACCGGCTTAAGTCGTATGTCTGTGTATCGACCCTTGTCGTCTGCATTGTCACCTTCAATGTCGCCTTCCTGATAGCATATTCGGTAAACCAAAAAATAATCGAGAACCAGGCACGCATTATGTCGCTTTCCGTTTCCCGTCAGACAGTCCACGAGCTGGCCCAACTTATGAAAAATGGCTGGACGAAACGGAAACTGGATAATTACATCTCCTTCATGGATGGAACTGACGGTGGCGCCGAATACAAAATCAAGTTGTACGGCAGAAGCGGAAGTAAAATAGATGGGAACATCGCCAGAGTCCTTAATAGCGGAAGCATAATGAATGCAAAAAACGGCTTCGTCCTGACCAACATATATCCGATAAAGGCAGAAAGAGACTGCCTGAAATGCCACAGAAGAGAACACACCGGAAGCATAATGGGGGCCACAAGCGTTCAACTGGATATCGGACCGGCAATCAACGGCATAAAAAAGAAGTTCACTTTCTTTTTTATGGTCCTGTCTCCACTGCCCTTCGTGATTGCCGGATTCATCGCCAGCTTTCTGAATGCCAAGATCAAGCGCTCTATGGAGTCGTTTCACGAAAAGATAAAGAATGTCAGCAGCATTGGAGATCTGACAAAACTCGAAATGAAGATTTCAGACGGCGCCGGTTTTACTGAATTCAACACCATCCTTCGAGAACTTGACGACTTTGCCAAGAGGATCAGAAATGTCGCGGTGGACAAAGACATCCTTGAATTTGAGTTCCAGGTGCTCGAAAAATTCATCATTACTGCCGAAACGGTGAAGGATTGGAAAGAACACGTTCATAATTTGCTGATCGAGATCAACAAGGTGATCGAAGCGCATACCCTGTTCACTATCTTTCAAGTGGAAGATGATTTATATGATCTGGAGGTCTTCTGGACATTCACACCATCCGATGATATAAAGAAGTTTATTGAAAAGATCGTCCACTTAAATGCATTTGGCATAAATGAAAATTTCGCACACTCAGTTATCAAGCACAACTTGCCCCACGGTCCATGTGCGACTTTGGACCTGAGTGAAGATGATTTGGATCTGCAGACGAAATCCGTCACTCTCCAGAATCCCAAGATAAGAGGGGTGATTGGAATAGGTTTGCGGCCGGAGTTTATGAAAAACCCCGTCCGTTCCCTTGTAATCGACGGCATCCTGACCACCATTTCGAATGTTGCCGGGTCGATCACGGCCATCCACAAATATACAAAAGACCTGGAGTACTACGCTACAAGAGATCCGCTGACCCATCTTTATAACCAGAGGCTGTTCTGGGAGCTGCTGAGGTACGAGATCATGAGGTCGGACAGGCTCGGATACAAATTGTCGGTTGTCGTCATCGACCTTGACAACTTTAAAAATATCAACGATTCACATGGTCATGTCTTTGGCGACCGTTTTCTTTTGGAGATCGCAAACATGATGCATTGCGCCCTCAGAAAAGGCGATATTCTTGCAAGATATGGTGGCGACGAATTCACCATTGTGCTGCCGGACGCCGACGAGGAGCAGGCCTTTCTTGTTGCAAACAGGATTAAGGAGAATATGGGCAGTATTTCCCTTCCTTCTCATGACGGCGCTATTGTGAAAGTAACGGCGTCCATCGGTTTTTCCGTCTATCCGGTGCATGCCTCTAACGCGAAGGACCTGTTTACTTTTGCAGATAACATGATGTACAAGGCAAAAAAAGAGGGCAAGGATACCATAGTCATTCCTACACCTGAGGACGTTGCCAAAGTGTTCACAACGACCGGGGAAGTGGATGTGGCCGTCATCAACGCCATAGAACAAAAAAGCGGCATCCCTTATTTTCAGCCGATTCTCGATCTGGAAACCGGAAGATACAAGGGCCACGAAGTTCTAAGCAGGATCAAAACGGATAGCGGCATCATGACCGCGTCGGAGTTCATAGGGGTCGCGGAAAGGATCGGAATGGTAGACAGGCTCGATCACATGCTAATGGAAAAGGCCTTCGGGAAAGTGAAAACCGAGGGGTACAAGGGTTCCCTGTTCATTAATCTATCGCCCAAGTCCCTGATCATCAAAGATTTTATTCCTGGCGTAATAAATTTGACAAGGAAGTACGGAATAGACCCCAATACCATCGTATTTGAGATTACAGAAAGAGACACGGTAAAAAACATCTCCCTTCTCAAAAAATTCATTTTTGACTTGAAATCCGAAGGCTTCAATTTTGCCATAGACGATTTCGGATCCGGTTTTTCATCGTTTCAATATGTAAAGCATTTCCCCATTGACTATGCAAAAATAGACGGGGAGTTCATAAAGAACATGATAGCCGATTCCAAGGATATTGCGTTAGTGAAAAGCATGGTTGTCCTTTGCAGGGAATTCGGCATCAGGACAGTTGCTGAATGCGTGGAAAATGAGGAGATACTCGATGCTGTCAGGCAGGTGGGGATCGCCTATTGCCAGGGTTATCACATAGGGATGCCTTCTCCCGACCTTAAAATATAAGAGACACGACCCCTGAAAAAGCGCCCCTCAGAAAGCCATGAAGACACTCTATCATGTTATTTTCAGGAGTGGATGTAAAACTCTTGAATAAGACATCTTGCGTTTTGGAATTAAAACCAGGGCGTCACGCGCTGTGCGATGCGTGGATCCCGGCGCTCACGCCATCGGCGACGCGGTCTCCGATCTCACTGTCTATGTTGCGCCAGTATTCAAATGCTCGCTTGAGCACAGGCTCAGACACCCCTTTTTTGAGGTGTCCGACAATATTAGACACCAGGCGGTCTCGTTGCGCGTCGTCCATGACTTTACGTACCAGCGAGCCGGCCTGCCCCCAGTCATCGTCATCCGTGCGCATAGTATATGCGGATCGCATGAACTCGCCACTCGCATTCCAGACCTCCGTCTGGGGATAACGCTTGCCGTCAGCATGAGGGCCGCCTTTCGAGTTCGGAGCATACACCGGATCAGACACGTTCTCGACCCGCATCACTCCGTCCTTGCTGTAGCTGTGCACCTGCACTTTCGGCCGGTTGACCGGTATCTGCTTATAGTTGACCCCCAAACGGGCACGATGTGCGTCCGCATATGAGAAAAGGCGGGCAAGCAGCATCCTGTCCGGGCTGGGGCCTATCCCTGGCACAAGGTTGTTTGGTTCAAACGCCGCCTGCTCTATCTCAGTGTGGAAGTCGGATGGGTTGCGAAACAGTATTAGTCGGCCAACCTCGTGCAATGGATAGTCTGCGTGGGGCCACACCTTGGTCAGATCGAAGGGGTTGAACCGGTAGGTCTCGGCCTCTTTGAAAGGCATGATCTGCACCTTCAGCGTCCAACTGGGGTAGTCACCCCGCTTGATCGCCTCGAACAGGTCACGCTGATGGTAGTCTGCGTCAATGCCAGCTATCCGATCTGCCTCCTCCTGCGTCAGGAAGTCGATGCCCTGGCCGGTCTTGAAGTGGTACTTCACCCAGAAGCGCTCGCCCTTCGCATTGACCCACATATAGGTGTGACTCGAGTAACCGTTCATGTGCCGCCAGGTCTTTGGAATCCCGCGGTCACCCATCAGCCACGTGACCTGATGAGCCGACTCGGGTGAAAGTGTCCAGAAGTCCCACTGCATGTCATGGTCACGCAGGCCGTTGTCCGCACGTCTCTTCTGTGACCTGATAAAGTGCTGGAATTTCATGGGATCGCGGACGAAGAATACCGGTGTGTTGTTCCCCACCATGTCGTAATTACCCTCGCTGGTGTAAAACTTCAGAGCGAAGCCGCGCGGGTCGCGCCAGGTGTCGGGGCTGCCGCGCTCGCCGGCAACCGTGGAGAACCGGATCAATGTGTCAGTTTTTGTGCCAGGCTGGAACACCGCGGCCTTTGTGTAAGCGCTGACATCCTTGGTTACTTCGAAGTGTCCGAACGCTCCGGAACCTTTTGCGTGGGGCTGCCGCTCCGGGATCCTTTCGCGGTTAAAGTTGGCCATCTGCTCAATGAGATAATAGTCCTGCAGCAGGATTGGGCCATCGGGGCCCACGGTCAGCGAGTACTCGTCGCTGGATACCGGGATTCCCGCATCGGTGGTTGTGGGTTTGCGTTCATTGCCCTTCATGATAATACAACCTCCTTCTTTCGCCTAATTCCATGATCTTCGTATATCGAGGGAAACCAGTTCCAGGTGATTACTGCATCATCTCTTTCGGACGCCTCGGCGGTTGAGGTCTACGAGATGGCGCCATTTATTCAGTCTTTACCCAGTGACATGATGGTATTCTATAGGGATTCCGTCAGCTGCTTTCAGGTCAAGCTGGCTCATTGGGCGCCTTCTTAAAAAAAGGCTATCACTGGCAAATCCCCGTGTCAATTTTTCCAGGCGGGAATCCTCACTAGCTCCGGCCTAAAAGTGAAGGTGATGTTTGATCCTTCTCAATGGGGCCATTCACATGTTAGTGCCCCTGATGCTCAGATTTTTTTGGAGGCCACGTCCCCTGCTTATCGCAAGGACATAATAGTATTTGCGATCACCGGATGCCAGCGTGGTGAAATCATCTCAATAACCTGGCACGCAAACATGGCCATGAAAAGGAGGGTCGTAGTGTTTCAGTCCTCAGAGGTGGTCCCTGGAATTCGGACAGCTATCTAAGGTGTAAAATAGCTGATCTGAGAAGGAGGATCGCTGCATGAGCAAGACGAAGAGACAAAGGTATTCCGCGGAGTTTAAGGCCAAGATAGCCCTTGAGGCCATTAAGGGCGAACTGACGATTTCAGAGCTGGCCGCAAAGCATGGCATTCACCCCAACCTGATTACCCAGTGGAAGCGACACGCCGTTGAGGGATTGGCCGACGTGTTCTCCGGCAAAAGCGGCGCGAGGGACGTAGACCACGAGGCGCAAATAAAAGAGCTTCACGCCAAGATCGGGCAGCTAACAGTTGAACGCGATTTTTTAGCCAAAGCCTTCGGTCGAGCCACGCCCGGAGGAAGGAGATGGTTGAACCCGACCATCCCCGGCTCAGCATTACCAGACAATTGATATCTCCATGGACGGCAAAGGGCAATGGACAGACAATGTGATGATTGAGAGGCTGTGGCGCTCTCTGAAATACGAGTGCGTTTACCTAAATGCGTTTGAGACTGGAAGCGAAGCGAAGGCAGGAATCAGCAGATGGTTCGAGTTCTATAACAGACGGCGTCCGCACTCAAGCCTTGATGATCGAACCCCTCATGAGGCATACTGGAATCTGCCCAGGGCCGGATACCCGGCATTGCAGGCGGCTTGATGGACAGGGTTTCCCACCTTAAATCGGCCGCTAAATTGTACAAACAATTGGGACCACCTCTCTCAAAGGGCGGAAACCGCAAATCCATTCCCATGTCCGATACCCTTTTCAAGCTGCTTGCACGGATGAAGTAATTTGGTCGCACTGAGTGATTCCCAATGTTTTGAAGGGGTTGCGCGGCAAGTGGAAAATGCTGTAGAATCTTAGGGTTAGGTCTAATGGGAGTGTATAGGGCTCTGGTGTCCCTCCCGGACTTCAAATCCGGTGTTGCCGGCCAAAAGCAGGCAGGGTGGGTTCGATTCCCACACGCTCCCGCCAAGAAAACCTTTATAAATCAGTAATTTGTATTTTGACCTGAAAAATCTTCCTTTAAAATCAAGTGTCCCCAGCACACCTCTAAAACCCAATGTCATCAAGGGATTCGGGGAAAGGCTCTTCTAAAAAGACGGTTGTGATTTTAGCCTCTTTTTGAAAAATTATATCTGTAAAAGCCTGTGATTCTCCCGTAAACGGAGACATTTTTATAATTAAGAATCTTTTCGCTGTTTTTGCAAGTGCCATAGGTAATAGACGCCGCAATGGCACCAATTAATCCTGCTATCTTTCCAGATTGAAAAAACATTATTATGCCGCCTATTGAAAATGCTGCATTTAAAAGAACTGCTGCACAACTTTCAAATTCACCCCATATCCATAACTAAGCCCAGCGCCGGATCTATTCCGGCTGCAAATAAAAACGGGCGGAATCTTTTTTTGCCGTTAAAGGCGAAGAAGGACCGTCGTTGTGGGAATGACAGCCTGGCATGAACTTACTACCCGTGAATTCCTGCCAGTATTGGAAATCAGTCTGTAAACTTGCTGCCAACAAGGTCTTGAAGACTTTGGCATGCGCAAATTTACATAACAACTATAAGGATAAATGACAGGGATGGTTCCCGGGACCGGGTTGGGATAAAAAAACATCCCTTGAAATGTTTTTATTCCTTATCTTCCTTCCGGGATGCTTGCCATTGCGTTCAGAGGTACGTTACATAGGAGTACAGGCTGTTATGAAGCCTCGAACAAAGGCAAAACAAATTGATTCCAAAGAAGGAAAGGAATGGGCGATGCGGTTCCGGACCCATCGGAATACGATAAATCACAGAATTACAAGGCTTCGTTCTCGAATGGCATACAGCTGCAGACATACATTATTCGCTCGTTAATAAATAATGCTGTATCTTCCTGCGCAACTCAAAAAAATTTCCCTTAGGTATGTAGCCTCGGACCTTGTTCACCGAAACGGCCCTCCTCAGGGTGTCCTCATCGTTCGAGGAAAAAAAGATAATGGGCGCGTCCTTTGTCATCTCGTTGGACCTCAGCAGGTAGGCCAGCCGGTCTCCGGCAAGACCCGGCATATTAATGTCCAGTAGCACGAGATCCGGCTTTATGATATCTATAACGGAGGTCGCTCCGAACGCGATCTTGTGAGTAAACACATCATAGCCTTCCCTTCTCAGAAGTTCCCTCGTGGTGGCAAGCAGGGTTTCGTCATCATCGATCACAAGGATCTTCTTTTTCTGAAATGCCATTTTTTTAAAAGTCCTCCCATTGGTCAATGCGGCCGGCTGTGCCATAGCGGCCAGGATTATATCCAGTTCAGGTAATGCCGTACCTTTCTTTGAAGCTCGTATATGTCGCCTTTGGGTATGTACCCCCTGACGTTGCACTCGGACACGGCCTTCCTAAGGGTGTCCTCGTCGTTCGATGAGTAAAAAACGATCGGGACGCTCTTTGTGGCCGCAAATGAACCAAGAAGGCTGGCCAGGCGGTCGCCGGGCAGCCCCGGCATGTTCATGTCCAGCAGCACGAGGTCCGGTTTGACAAGATCTATGGCTGCGGTTGAGCCGAAGCCCCGCCTGTGCGTGAAAACTTTATAGCCCCAGTGCTCCAGCAGGTCCCTGGTGGCCATAAGCAGGTTTTCATCGTCGTCGATAACAAGAATTGTCTTTTTCTGTTCGCTCATTATGCGCTCCTTTGATTAGTGTTGCTTTTTTCGGGCAACCGCACAAAAAACGTTGTGCCTGTTCCCCATTCGCTTTCAAGCCAGATGCTGCCTTTCAGGAGGTCCACTAGGTGCCTGGTCACTGTAAGCCCCAGCCCGGTGCCCTCATGCCTCTTGGTCTTAGCGTCTTCTATCTGGCCGAAGGCGGTAAAGAGCTTGTCCATGTCCTCCTTTTTTATGCCTGGCCCCGTATCGCTGACCGAAACTGTTATATGACCGCCCTCCGCTTCCACGGAAACGGTTATCCTGCCTTTTTCCGTGAACTTGACCGCGTTGCTCACCAGGTTAAGGACTATCTGCCTGAACTTGACCGGGTCGGACTCCAGGGGCAGGTAACTCTGCCCCGCGTTCAGGATTACATCGACCGGCTTGCTGCCTGCCAGCACCTTGCCCGTCTCCACGATCTCATCGAGTTTGCCGATCGCGTCGAACTCCTCGAAGATTGCTGCCATCTTGCCGGCCTCGATCTTCGAAAGGTCCAGGACGTTGTTTATTATCGCCTTCAGGCTCGTCGCGCTTGACAGCATAAGGGAGAGCCTGTCTTTGAGCTGCTCTATATACCCCTTTTCGCACGACATCTGCATGAGCTCCGCAATCGATATAATAGCGTTTACGGGACTCCGTAGCTCATGGGTTACGTTGGCTAGAAACTGCGATTTCACCTGGCTTATCTTTTCAAGCTCGCTTGCCTTCGCGTGGGCCAGCTCTTTCTGGACTATGCTGTTGGCCAAGGCGTGGCTTTGCCGTATCACAAGGTCTTTCACCGAAAGCAGTCCCATGTAAAACCCCTTTGAATCCACAACCACCAGTTCGTCATAGATGTCCTGAAAAGGCCTGCCCATTGCCTTGTCCAGGGCGATGTCCAGCCTCTCCTCTGCTGCCACTAAAAGAGGCGCAGTGTCGGCCATGCTTATCACCGGCTTCCTGCCGTAAAGCTCGTACCCGTAGAGCCTGAAGAGCTTCATCAGGAACTTGTTTCTTGTGACCAGCCCCACGGGCTTCTGACGGTGGTCCACCAGTGCAACTGCCTCCATCTGGGCGTTTGTGAAGAACCCGTCGGCCACGTGCTTTATAAGGACGTCCGGACGTACCTGCGCGGTCGAGGTTATTAGGTTGCCCACATGGGTGTCTGTCGTCATGTCCGCTTTGGAAGGCTCTTCTTTTTTCCCCTGAGAGGTCAACTGCTCTGACACTTCCCTGTTCTCCTTTTAAAAACTTCCAACCTTTTCTTTTTAAGGATACTCCGCTGATGTTACGTCTCCGTTAAACGTGCATGAAATTTCCGTTAACACAGGGCAGTGGCATTAAATGGCCCGGTAATGTAATTTAAAATGGATATCGAGCGTGACCGAAGGTTTAGCGAGAGAACATGAAAAAAAGGTTAGTCCCCGCACTCGATGCCCGCAGGGCATAAAAGGAATATATGAAAAACAAAAAATTCCTCTGGGGGGTTGCGACCTCCGCCTTTCAGCTTGAGGGCTCTCCGGCTGCGGACTGGGCCACATGGGACCGGGCGTTAAAAAATAGGCCCGAGGCAGCGGACCACTACAGGCTTTACAGGGAAGACCTGCTTTTGCTGAAGAAGCTTGGGGTGAACGCGTACAGGTTCTCCATCGAATGGAGCAGGATAGAACCCGAGGAAGGCAGGTGGGACGAGGCGGCCGTCGGCCACTACAGGCAGATAGCGGACACACTTGCCGCAAGCGGCATAGAGCCAATGCTTACCATCCACCACTTCACCCATCCCGCATGGTTCACAAAAAAATACGCCTGGCATACCGAAGAATCCATAAGCAGGTTCTTGTCCTTCGCGCGCAAGATCATTCCGCGGTTCAAAGACGTGCGCTACTGGGTAACGTTCAACGAGCCTTATGTGCTCCTTCTTGGTGGGTACATAGAGGGCTGCATGCCGCCGGGAGTGAAAGACGTCCGGCTTGCGGCCAGGGCGCTTGAAAACATTCTTATCTGCCACGCGGGGGCCTATGACCTAATACATGAAAACAATCCCTCCGCCATGGTTAGCGTGGCCCACAATATGGCTGCGGTTGCTCCATGGCGCGCATGGAACCCAGCGGACCGGCTGGTCGCCCGGGCCGCAACGCGCTTTTACAACCATTCGCTCATCGACGCCTTCATGAGCGGCGTGCTGGTAGTGCGTTTCCCGTTCAAAAGGGCTGTAGAGATACCGCTGCCCATAAAGGGCAAGCTCGATTTTTTTGGCGTCAACTACTACACGCGCGTCCACATGAGGTGCAACCCGTTTAAAAAAATGGGGGTCGAGCTCAGGCACCGCGACATCGGCGGGAAGGGGCTTACGGACATGGGATGGGAAATACATCCGGAGGGAATACGTAAAGTGCTGAGCTATGCCTCCAAGCTGAAAGTCCCCATCATTATCACCGAAAACGGTATGGCCACGCACGACGACCGCCGGAAGTCCGAGTTTCTTAAACTGCATATCGATGAGCTCAGGCGATGCATTGCGGACGGGATGGACATACGAGGGTATTTCTACTGGAGCCTCATGGACAATTACGAATGGGCCCATGGGTTCGACTCCAGGTTCGGCCTCTACAGGGTGGATTTCAACACTTTCAAACGCATGCCGACAATGGCGGCGGAGTTTTATTCCAACGTTATAAGATCCTGCGGAACCTCCCTGCGTCAAGGCGAAAGAAATTAAGGCTCTTGCGGATTTTTTTGTGGGTGCCCTCCGGGCTGCGCTCGCTATTCATTTTAATTTAAATTTCACTTTCCTGAAATAATCCTGTAATCTGCCCTCTCTAGAATTAAAACAGGATGTTGTTATGCGATTTCCATATCCACACTACATATTCCGACGGCTCGGTGGAACTGGAACAGGTGGTAGACCTTTACGGGCAGGCGGGTTTTGACGTCATCGCCATTACAGACCACGTGGTGAACGGGGACAACCTCCTAGGAAAGCTCGCACGCAGGTTCAGGTTTTCCGTAAGGGAAGATAACTTTGATGAGTACATGGAGTCCATCGGCCGGCAGTCCAAAAGGGCATGGGAAAAATACGGGATGCTGGTCCTCCGTGGGGTGGAGATAAGCAAGAATTACATCTCGCAGGACATGTCGGCTCACATACTCGTGCTGGACATTAAGGAGTTCATCCCGGCGTGCATGGGGTATGAAAAGATATTCCTTGAGGCCAAAAGGCAGGACGCGATAACGGTCGCATGCCACCCGCATCACCTCTCCGACAATTCGAGGGATACCCTTTACCTGTGGAACAACAGGGAAAAATACGCGCGTTACATCGATGCCTGGGAGATCGCAAACAGGGACGACGTCTTCAACGTAATAAGCCTCAAGAAATACCACTATATAGCAAACAGCGACTTCCACAAGCCAAGGCACCTTTATTCATGGAAGACCCTTCTGAACTGCGAAAAGGACGTGGAGTCCGTAAAGCAGTGCATAAGGCACAATAAGGGGGTGGCCATCACCCTCTTCAGAAACTAAGGAGGATTGTTATGACCCTGGTTCTGCCGTTTTTTTCGGCCTTTACGGCATTAGGCCTTCTCTGTTATGTCCTGCAGTTCTGGTCCGTCCTCGCGTCCCGCGGCAAAAAGACATCTGCCCCGGGCGATGCGGGAGCAGATTATTTGCCCCCGGTGTCCATCTTAAAACCCCTGAAGGGGCTGGACGACAACCTGTTTGACAACCTGGAGAGCTTTTGCCGCCTGGACTATCCCTGTTACGAGCTTATATTCGCCCTTCAGGACAGAAATGACCCCGCATACAAAGTGGCCCTGAAGGTTAGAGACAAGTACAAGGACAGGGACATAAAGATCATCGTGCGGCGGCGCAACGAGGGTCTGAACCCGAAGGTTAACAACCTGCTTTCCGCTTACGAGGCCGCAAGCCATGAATACGTGCTCATAAGTGACAGCAATGTCCTTGCGGCAGGCGGGTACCTTAGAGAGACGGTGGCCCCGATGAAAGACCCCAGCGTGGGGCTTGTCACCAATATGATAGAGGGCGTGGGAGGGCGGACAGCCGGGGCCGTGCTTGAAAACCTCCACTTAAACTCGTTTGTCATCGGCAGCGTATGCTTTTTGGACCGGGTCCTCAAGCTGCCATGCGTAATCGGCAAATCCATGCTCATGAGGAAGAAAGACCTCGAAGCGATAGGCGGGCTGAGGGGCGTGAAGGACGTCCTGGCGGAGGATTACTTGCTGGGCAGAAAGATGAACGAAAGCGGGAAAACGGTGGTCCTTTCATCCTTCAGGATACAGAACGTGAACCATTACTGGAGCATAAAGAGGTTCCTTAACCGGCACACCAGATGGGGAAAGCTGAGGTGGAAGATAGGCGGGGCAAAATACATCCTGGAGCTTGCAACTAACGCCGTGTTCGTCTCGGCCATGCCACTTGTGCTCCTTGGGCCATCAAGGGGCGCCGTAACGCTTGCACTTGCCGCAAGCCTTGTAAAGACATTGGGGGATTTCCACCTTGGGCGAAAGTTGGGGGCGCCAATGAGCCCGCTTGTGTATCTGCTTGTCCCGGTAAAGGACGTCCTTATCGGCCTTATGTGGTTTGTACCCATATTTTCAGGCACGGTCGTGTGGAGAGGAAACCGCTATATGATCGGAAGGAATTCCGCGCTTGGCCCCTGCCCGGAAACGGCAGCGCGCCGGTGGAGCTACAGGCTCGTAAGCACAATAAAAGAACGCTTTGCGTAATGCATTAAAAAAAGGAGGACAAAATGAAGACCATGGGAAAAATGACTGTTAAAAAAATTGAACGGCATGCGCGACAGATCATGGTGCTGGTATTGACTGATCTGAAGCCGGCAGGCAAAAAAAATCCCCCGGCGGGAAGGCTGCGGCCAGAGGCAATCAATGAAAAAAGCCCTGCGGCTTGAGGATACCTGCCCGTTTTACTCCAGGGGCAGCGCTACCTGCCTCGCTTCCATTTCCATGATGAACGTCAGCGTCCTTACCGCTCTTGCGAAGTGCGCAAGCGAGGACCACGACGATTGCCCGCTTTTCCTCTCAAAAGTCCTCAGAAGCATTTAAATAGGGAAAACCATCTTTAGGTTCTAAAAGCCCGAGACGGCCGGGCGTCAGCCGGGGTCGGCCTTCCCATAAGAAAGCCCTGAAAAAAATCTATCCCCATGCTTTTTGCAAAAGTCAGTTCCTCTGCCCGCTCTATGCCTTCCGCCACCACTTTCATCCCAAGCCTGTGGCACAACAGAGTTACCGACTCAACGAGCGCCAGGTTTACGAAGTCCCTGTCGATATGGCTTATGAAGTGGCGGTCTATCTTAACGAAGTCCGGCCTTATTACCGAAAGCATTTTCAGACCGCCGTAGCCCGTGCCGAAGTCGTCCAGCGCGATTTTGTATCCCTTGTCCCTGTAATATGAGACTGCGTTCTTGAAAAGCGGGTAATTCCTGATGGCCGTCTCTTCAGTGATCTCGAGTATTATTTTTTCCCTCGATATCCCGCACCGGTCAGCTAGCTCATCGGTCATGCCTGGCTGCCGGGTGGCGGAAAGGAGCGTTTCGGGGCAGATGTTCATGAAAAGGCAGGTATCTTTATCTTTCATGAGGCTGGAAGCCGCCCTCAACGCGTTTTCCCTGCACAGTATGTCAAGAGAGGATATAGTGTCCGTCCGGATGGCGGCATCGAAAAGGGCCGCGATATTTAAAAACCTTGAATCCCCCTTGAACCTGGCTAGAGCTTCATGGCCCAGGATTTTTCCTTCCAGTGAATGGATGGGCTGGAAATGGACGGTGAGGCTGTTGCTTTCTAAGATGTCCATGATGTTGTCCTTTTCAGCGGCTATCTTGTCCATTTTTCTCCTTTTAAAAAAGGTTTTTTTTAACATGATAGATGCTGGACGTTACAGGACTGTTCGGGTGATATTAATTTTCCATTACATGCATTATGGTCCGGGTGAAATTTTAAAGAGGAGCCGTTCAAGGCCTTTGGCAGGGCCGCGGCAGATAACTGCAAATTAACCCTCCTGTAAAACCCATGTAACAGATAAGGGCAAAACTATTTTCACTTTTTTTAAAAAATCCGTTTCCAAAGGAGGTTTTTCAAATGAAGCGTTTTCTTTTCGAAACTGTTTTCGCGCATGGGCGCCGTCCGCTGTTGGCTGCGGGCGTCTTGGCTCTTGCCCTGGCTGTTAGCGCCGTCTTCGGAGCAGTCCCAAGCCGGGCCGTGGGAACCACCAATATCCTGGAAACCGGGTCAAGCCTGCTCTACCCGCTTTTTAACCTCTGGGTCCCGGCCTGCGCGAAGATCAATCCGGGCGTGAGGATCACCACTCAGTCAACGGGCAGCGGCACCGGCATTGCCCAGTAGGTTGCGGGCATCGCTCAGATCGGCGCCTCCGATGCCTACATGAGCAATGCGCTCATGATGAAGCACCGCATGCTGAACATTCCTCTGTGTATTTCCATGCAGATTGGTGAATTACAACCTGCCCGGCCTGAATGGCAGGCACCTGAAGCTGAGCGGGCCGGTACTGGACGGCATGTACGATGGCAATATCCGCTACTGGGACGACGCCGCGATCAGGAGCCTCAATCCCGGCGTTCATCTGCCCCATCATGTAATCATCCCGGTCCACAGGACCGACGGCAGTGGCGATACCTTCATTTTTACCCAGTATCTTTCGTTCAGCACGCCGGCATGGAATAATAGCACCAGCTACGGCACGACGGTGAGCTGGCCGGCCGTTTCCGGCGGCTTGGGCGCCGAAGGCAACCCGGGCATGGTTACCGCTACGAAGGACAACCCTTACACTGTAGCCTATATAGGCACGAGCTTTCAGAACGCCATAGAAAGGTACAGGCTCGGCATCGCGATGCTTAAGAACCGTGCGGGCCGGTTTGTGCTTCCCACTGTGGCAACCGCCAAGTCCGCGGCCGCGGCATTGGTGCACAAGACGCCGAAAGACGAGCGCCTCAGCATGATCTTCGCGCCAGGCCTCAATTCCTATCCCATTATCAATTATGAATATGCTCTGATAGACCCGAGGCAGCCCTCGCCCGGGATGGCAGCGCAGCTGCGCAATCTCCTGACCTGGGCAATCTCTCCCAGGGGCGGCAATGCGTCGCATTTTATGAGGCAGGTGCATTTCATTGCGCTTCCGGTCCAGGTCGTCAGGCTCAGCTCGGCACAGATCGCGGAGATACGGTGATCTCAGGGATCCTTGACCTTTCAGGTATCATTTTAATAACCCTCCCGCAGCACATGCTGCGGGCGGGCAGCAGTTTTCACGCGCCATGCGGAATATAAGCAGCCGCTGGCTTGTCCGGCTTCGGAGAGGCGTACTTAATTTCCGCAGGTTTACCGCCATGCTTGGCAGCCTGGTGGCGGGGAGCCTCATCCTGATCGTCATATTTCTACTAATCTACGCGTGGCCGGCTGTGCGTTTCAACGGCCTTCACTTTCTGACTCTGAACAATTGGGACATGGGCAACACCTATGGCAATCCAATTACGGTCCGCGGGCAGCAGGTATTGCCGGGCGCACGGTACGGCATACTGTTCCTGATAGCGGGTACTTTGCTGAGCACCCTGATCGCACTGGCGATCGCGGTGCCCGTAGGGGTCGGCGCCGCACTATTCCTGGCAGAAGGCGTGCCGCCGCAGCTGCGCTCCTGGCTTTCTTTCTTCGTGGAACTGCTGGCCGCGATCCCGAGCGTCGTTTACGGTCTTTGGGGCTATGTGGTGGTAATCCCATTTCTCGGTCATCATGTCTTTCCGTTCATGGTAAGGTGGTTTGGTTTTGTTCCATTTTTCAATTGGTCCGGCCGGCAGCGGCTACGGACTTCTTACCACCAGTCTGGTGCTAACCTGATGATTGTGCCGCTGATCACGGCCACTTTGCGGGATGCGCTGGTAGCACAACCTCTAACCCTTCGCGAGGCAGCGATAGGGCTTGGGGCCAGCCGCTTCGAGACGCTGCGTCAGGTGCTGCTGCCCGGTGTGCAGCGGGTATTGATCGGTTCTGGCATCCTTGCCACCGGCCGGGCCCTGGGTGAGACCATGGCCGTTCTCATGGTTAGCGGCAATGCCCTGAACTACCTGCCCGGCAATATCTACACTCCGATTTCCACTATGGGCGCTTTTATAGTTTCACAGCTTGACAGCGCTCTTGAAGACCCGACCGGCATGGCGGTGAAATCACTAGCCGAGGTGGCGCTGGCGCTCTGCCTGATTTCCGTAGCCGTTAACAGTTTGGCCCGCGTCCTGCTCTATTACGAAGGCAGGAGGTCAAAGGCAGCATGATAGAGCCCGCGAAAGCAGCCGCTGCCGGCGCGCGCCCCGCCAGGGACCTCGTCCTTAAGCGCCGCATTTTAGACATTGCCGGATGGAGTTTAAGCGCACTTGCCCTTTTTCTTCTTGGCGGCGCCATGATATGGATACTATCCTCGATTTTCCTGAGCGGCTTAGGCGCGCTCTGCCTGAAGACGGTCACGCATATTACGACGGGAACGGGCGGCGGTCTTCTCAATGCTATCGAAGGCACCGTGGTGCTCGCCGCCGGTGCCGTTATATTGGCTGTTCCGCCCGGACTGGCGGTCGGCATTTATCTGGCCCTTTTCGATACCGGCTCTCTTGCCCCGACGATACGTTTTATGGCCGATGTCCTGGTCGGCGTGCCTTCAATAGTGGTCGGTTATTTCAGCTATGTCACGATGGTGGTGGCCCTCGGATGGCAATTCTCGGTGGCGGCCGGAAGCATAGCGCTGGCCATCATCGCCCTGCCTTATATATGCCGCACCAGCGAGATGGCGATCAAGCAGGTGCCCATCGAGCTTCGCGAAGCGGCATCCGCCATGGGAGCCGGAGATGGGAGGGTTGCCCTGATCTGTGTGCGGCGGGCGCTGCCAGGTATTATTACGGGCGTCTTGCTTGGGTTCGCCCGCTCGGTGGGCGAGACGGCGCCGCTGCTCTATACCGCGGGATGGTCCAACTATCTCTGGACCGGACACCTTACCAAAGAGCCTATAGGTTATCTGACATACGCCATCTGGGCCTTCATCACCGAGCCTTTTTCCGGCGCCCACGCGCTGGCCTATGCGGCTGCTCTATTTGTTACAGTTTTCGTTCTTGCGATAAGCGTTTTGTCCCGAATGGTCCTGGAGGGCAACTGACGCGGGCAAAAGCCTTACGGCATCTGGAACATTAGCCTGCTTGAAGCGCAGGAAGACCTGGCGATATTGTCAGGTATAAATCAGCAATATATATTTCCGGTATTGTAAAAGACAGGTTCAAGCCTACACAGCCGATAGCTCGTAAGGTTGCCCAAGCACTCCGGCTTGATACGAATTTTCTTCTCCAGGATGATTATTCCCTGCTTTACGATTCCGTAATGGCTCATGACAAATAATCTGCCGCGCACTCACGTGGGGCTTACTTGCTAATCCTTCTTCGCCTACTTCCTCTGCAGTGGGCCCAAAAGGCCCTTTTCTTAATTTCACGCCCCGCAAATCATCCGGAGCATTAAAACCGGTGAAGATGGCCGCTTGAAGTTTTTTTGTCCTGACCATGTTTCCCTTAAAAAAGATGCCGGGAACGGCTGTAATCAAAACTTCATGTTATGTAAATATCCTCGTAATGCCGGACGGCTATCATACCTCATGCCTTTTAAACACAATAAAAAAACCGGAGAAGAAAGGAGACGCTGATGTTCAGGTGTGGAAATGTTTTGTTGTCGCTCAAGGGAAGCGCCGCGAAAGGGAAAGCCTTTTTAAGCGCCGCCGCATTCACATTTTTTGTAATCGCCGTGCCGGTGCTGTTTGCGGGTAACGCAAACGCTGCAAGCGATATGACTACGCTTGTGAACAAACTTGAGAATAAGGGGGTGCTCAGCAAAAGCGACGCGGACAGCATCCTTAGCAAGACGACCCAGGAGAATCAGGGCGGTGAGCTCCCCGCCTGGCTTAGAAACATCAGCTTTGGCGGCGATCTGCGCCTGAGGTATGAGTACCTTGACGTCCAGAACCAGTCTACTGAGACCATCCGCCGTGCCAGGTTCCGCTACAGGCTCCAGATTGGCGACCAGATCATGAAAAACTGGAAACTTGTCTTCGGGATTGCAAGCGGCGGAAACACCAGCCCTGTTGGCGGGATTTCACGCTCGACAAACCAGAACTTTGGGGATGCTTTTGGCGGCAAGCTGCCTAGGATAGACCTCACATATCTCCTGTATACGCCTTCTAAGGCGCTTACCGTCGGCGTCGGCAAGTTCCCGAACCCGATATGGACGCCTACCATGCTTACATGGGACGGCAATATCCGCCCGGAGGGCGTCTATGCTTTGATCGCCCCGTCCGCCGGCCCGGGATACGATTATTTCCTGAACGCCGATTTGTTCGTGCTTGGCAACGGCAATAGGGTCGGCCCCCTGATGGGCGTGATCAACCCCGTCGTGGATTTGAAGTTCTCGCAAAAAGACACGATCAGGCTTGCCGGTGCCTATTACGTCTTCAACGACCTTAAGCAGAACTATTCGAGTTTTGACCAGTTACCCAATAACGTCAATGGTATATTCCATAACGTTACTGGACTTAACACCGCTGACAGCCTGGCTGCCAATGGCAACTTGCTGTATAACTATAATGACTTCTGGTTCGGTGGCCAGGCGAATTTTGGCGGGTTGTCAGCAGTAGTGCCCTACGCCGGGCTCTATGCAGAATACATCAATAATCCGGCTCCTTCCAGCGACAACCAGGGCTATATCTTTGGCCTGAAACTGGGACACGCCGCCATCAACAAGTATGGCAAGTGGCAGATCAACTATAACTACCGCCGTTTGGAGAGGAACGCCTGGCTTGACATCTTCCCCAACGCCGACGTTTACTTCGGCTCAACCGACGTAATGGGCAGCAGGGCGCAATTTACCATGGGTCTTGCAAAGAGCATGCAGGCTGTCGTCTCCTACTACAATTTCAAGCCGATCGAGAACCTCAAAACCGGCGACACTCTCAACCACACGGAAAATACCGTGCAGGTTGATTGGCAGATGGAATTTTAAACAAATTAAAGAAAGCTTACTTCATCCTAACTCCAACTTCGGGGGCCTCAAAAAGGCCCCTCTTTTTTAGATGGAGATTCCTTATTTTTTGTGGGGCTGGCGGCATTCTCTACGTTTTGGCCCGGCTCATACCACCTGCCTCTCGAAAAAAAATAAAATAAAAAATAAAAAAATACCTCGCATCGCGGGCATTCCCCCATCTGAAAAAATCCATAGCAGGCTGCTGAAAAAATTTTTTAGAGGCCTTAGTTCGCCATTCTCGCGAAGGAAGAGCGATCCTAAGCACATCCAAAGGAAGCCGGACGATATAAGCGCCCTTAAGCATGAACATCACTATTATCGTGCAAAGCAGGGCAACCAGCGTTATGGGGCTGATTTTTGAAACAAAAACCCTTTCATACTACTCTTTCCCTTTTGACTTTGTTAGAATGGCCCTGGAGAGCATACCGGCTATGAAAGGGATTCCCAGGTAAATAAAGACGCTTTTTGCGATCTCGCCCATAGTGACGTTGACTGCAACGCCTTTGAGCCCGAAAAAGGAGGGCAGGACCGTGATGAAGAAAAAGGCATATGCGGAAAAGAATAGGACCTGAAAAAGCGAATTGAAAGCGACAAGGGCGGCAGCATATTCCCTGTCACCGCAGGCCAGATCGTTCCATACGATTACCATTGCAATACAGCGGGCCAGCCCTATCAGAATCAAGCCAGACATGTAGGCCGGATAATTTCTCAAAAAAGTGATCGCCAGGAGGAACATGAGTACGGGTCCGATCACCCAGTTTTGCAGCAGTGATAACGCGAGGACCCTTTTATTTTGGAAAATTTTGCCCAGCTCTTCGTATTTCACCCTGGCAAGCGGAGGATACATCATCAGAACAAGGCCCGATCGCTATTGGGATATTTGTCGTTCCGATCTCGAATTTTTTGATGCAACCCTCAGCCCCGTTTAAGAAATAGCCCAAAGAGACCCCGGCCGCCATGGCCAGGAATATCCATAGAGTCAGGAACCTGTCAAGAAAGAAAAGCCGCCTTGTAACAATTCCAGTTGACACTGCACGTTTTGCCGTAAACTCAGTTCTCTGGTGTCGCGGGGCGTGAGAAAATGTACCAAAAGCGGGCGTGAAAAGTGTACCAAAAGCGGGCGTGAAAAGTGTACCACCCTAGAGGGGCGTTCCTCGTAGAAAAAGCCGTATCATCAACCTACTGCTTGGAGGCGGGAGGTATGGATGGTCGGCAAGGAGGAATGCATGGATATCTGGGCGTTAAAGCGGCAGGGGTATTCGATCCGGGCGATAGCCAAGAAGCTTGGGCTGCACCGGAAAACGGTGAAGAAGTATTTGGAAACAGGGGAGTTCCCGGCATACCGAAAGGTGAAACGGAAATCCGCGCTTGAGCCATGGTACGGAACGATCGGGGACTGGCTGAACGCCGAGGATTATCAGGCCACGAGGATACATGAGATGCTGGCTCGCCATGGCTACCAAGGCAGCTACACGATGGTGAAGCGTTACGTGCGCCAGGTAAAGGAAAGCCGGGACCGGATAGCTTACTTGCGGTTTGAGACCATGCCGGGCCAGCAAGCCCAGGTGGATTTTGGGGACTTTCAGGTCATGCTGCCTGACGGGACGGTGCAGACGTTGTACACTTTTGTGATGGTTCTTGGATTTTCCAGACACATGTACGTGGAGTTCATCGAGTGGTGCACGATGACGGCCTTTCTGGACTGCCATATAAACGCCTTCAGCGCTTTCGGTGGGGTTCCCGGGGAAGTCCTCTATGACAATATGCGCAATGTGGTGGTACGCCGCAACGTAGGGAAGGCCAGCTTCAACGATACGTTTTTGGATTTTAGCGCCCATTATGGGTTCAAGCCGCTGGCCTGCCCGCCGTATTCGCCTTGGTATAAAGGGAAGGTGGAGAGGCCGATGGATTACATCCGGGAGCGCTTCTGGCGTGGGTACCAGTACGTAGGCCTGGAACAATCAAACAGGGACATCCGCCAGTGGAATGACGAGGTGGCCGTGCCCCGAGTGCATGGCACAACGAAGCAGAAAGTAAGCGACAGGTTTGAACTGGAGCGGCCCCATCTTGGGATGCTTCCCGCCCGGCCCTATGACACTTCGGAAAAGATCTCCCGAAAGGTATACAGGGATTGCCAGGTCTCCTTCGGGGCAAATCGTTACGTTGTCCCCCATACCTTGGTGGGCCGCGTCGTCCTCTTAAAAATCAAAAACGGCGTCCTCAGAGTTTACAATGACGACGCACTTTACGCCATCTATCTGATTCCGGAGGGTAAAGGGCATCTCATCGCCCATCCGGAGTTTTACGAGGCCCTGAGGAGGGACAAGGAACAGTTCCGCAGGAAATACCGCATACCACAGGGAAATGGCAAGGCCACTCGCGGGCTTCTGAAACACGGGCTAATCCACGAACTGGTCCAAAGAAGGCCGCTTAGCGCTTACGATGAAATCCTGGAGGTGGCCAATGTCTGAGCTGGTTATGGAGCGAATTGCCGAGAATCTCGCCAGGCTGAGGCTGACCCGTGTTCAGGAAATGCTGGAGACCGTTTCGGAAGAAGCTCAGGCCCAAGGCGATACTTATCTGGCCTTTCTGGACCGGCTCCTTCAGGAAGAAGTGTCGGCGAAGGAGGACCGCAGGGTAAAGACCTCTCTGAAGATTGCCGGACTGCCCTTTGAAAAAACAATCGAACAGTATGACTTCAGCTTCCATGAGACGATGGACAAGCGGCCGGTTATGAGCCTCTTTGATTTGGACTTCATCAACAGGCATGAAAATGTGATCTTTCTGGGCCCTCCCGGCGTGGGCAAGACCCACCTGGCCACCGCCCTTGCGATCAAGGCCTGCTATTCGGGCATCAGCATCTACTTTACGACCATGGCCGACCTGATCGGCAAGCTTAAACAGAACGCTGAAAGCTCATCCCGCGGCAGGGGCTATGACCGGAGCGCCATGGTTGTCGTTGACGAGGTGGGTTACATGCCGATTAGCCGCCGGGACGCTCACCTGTTCTTCCAGTTTGTCTGCCGCCGGATGAACGGGCCAGCACTGTGATCACTTCAAACAAAAGCTTCTCGGAATGGGAGGAACTATTCGGAGACCCGGTGATCGCAACAGCTATACTGGACCGCCTGCTGCACCACTGCCGGGTCATAAATATCAAGGGCAACAGCTACCGGATGAAGGGCTTCAAGAAGCTAAACGGCGGCCAATGAGAGGGTACCAAGGTATAGGGCACCCCGGGAAAACCCATCCTGGGGCAAATAGGAGGGCCGCTCTGGGGCCGTTCACGGCCAAAACCGCCTCCTATCGTACTAACCCCGTGGAAGGCCCCCAAGTGGTACACTTTTAAACGCCCCTTGACACCTGGTTCATTTGCAGCTCTCACTGACGATTTTTTTGAGGCGTTTTCGGTCTTTTTTTATGACCTCATCATTGTCCAGATTGGATGCAAAGAACTGGAGATAGGCTTTATTGTAGCCCCGCTTTTTCGCGGACAGCCGAAAATAGGACCAGGTGCCATTTTTCCGGCTTTCCACCAGGCCGGCGGCCTTGAGCACTCCAAGGTGCTTGGAAGCAGTGGACTGAACGAGCCCAAGGATTTCCATGATATGGCAGACGCAAAGCTCCCCGTTTTCAAGGAGCTTGAGCATCCGTGTCCTGGTTGGGTCTGCAATGGCCTTGGCCTGGCTTGTGAACTCTTCCATATTCATCACTTTATGGTGATATAGTAATTATTTTCCAAGAAATAGTCACATGCCTCGATACAGGCTTCTGTTATAAGTATTCCGGGCAAAATTATGGAGGCCCCCGTGTCATAAAAAATTAACCGCGCTGACATGATGGCGCAATAATAGACCCGTAGTCTATTTAAGACGGCTTGCGTTTCAGCTTGAAAAAACTGTTCAGAATAAGTCAGAAAGGGGTTTTTTTATGAGCTTAACAGGCGGCCTCGACGGCAGCATCACATTTATCGACGAGCAGCTCGAAAAAATCGCTATGAGGATCGACAACCTGCGGCTGGCCGTCAAATGGAAGCTTTGCCGGTATGATATCGAAAATATGATTTCTTTTTTAGAGGAATACGCGAAAGTCCAGTTGCCGGAAGAAGAGACGCATATGTGCAATCATGGGTATCCATTATACCTGTCCCACAAGGAAAAACATAAGCGGTTTACCGCCCAGATGCATGAGCTCAGGGAAGAATTGCTTAAGATCAGACCGTTTGGATATAAGGGTTCTTATGAATTGTCAGTCAGGACAATCCAGGCGGTAATCGACTGGTTAAATGAGCACATCATGCAGGACGACAGCCGCCTGTCGGAATTCATGCGAAAAAACAGGCATAACAAAAACGAAAGGGAGGACCGCTGAGAAAAACCATGCAATGGTTCTTTGTGACGCCGGCAGCGGCACCGGGGCTTGCAAAAAATACGCTCTGAAAAACCGGGCAATATCATAGAGCGCGATTTCCTCCCGGATGCCCTTCTGTCCCTGAATTCACATGCACAAAAAGAGGTATAGGGCATTTTATGTCAATAGGCGTTGAATTTTGACCCGCTATCGGCATCCAATTTTGACCCACCCCAGGTAGTCAGTTTTTGTTTGTGTTTCTCGTTTTGATTCTCCAGCTCTCGTTGCCGGTCTCGATTATTTCGCAGTGATGGGTAATCCTGTCCAGAAGGGCGGTTGTCATCTTGTTGTCCCCGAAGACCTGCGGCCACTCCCCGAAGGTCAGGTTGGTGGTGATGAGCAGGGAAGTCCGCTCATAGAGCTTGGATATCAGATGGAACAGGAGTTGTCCCCCGTTTTTTGAAAACGGCAGGTATCCCAGCTCATCGAGCACTACAAGGTTGAGCCTTGCCAGGCTTTCCGTGAGTTTTCCTCCTCGCCCGGCCAGTTTCTCCTGCTCCAGCTGGTTGACCAGATCCACCACATTGAAGAACCGCCCCCTTTTACCGTTTCTGATTGCCTGACGGGCCATGGCTATTGCCAAATGGGTCTTGCCGGTGCCGCCGATCAGAATGACATTGCTGCTTGTGGACAGGAAGCTGCCCTGATACAGGGAGCGCACCTGGGTCTCATTGACCGTTGAGGCATTGAACTCAAAGCGGTCCAGGTCCTTGTCCACGGGAAAGCGTGCTTGTCCAAGACGGTAGCGGATGCTCCGGGCGGTCCTCTCCGCCATTTCGGCCTCCAGGAGGTCAAGCAGTATTTTCTCCGGGGTGCGGCGCTGCTTTATTCCCGCCGCCATCACTTCATCAAGAACGTTCTTCATCCCATATATTTCAGGCTCCCCATCGCCTCCATGAGTTTATCTCGCAGCATAAGCGCCTCCCGACAGAAGCTCGTCATAACGGCTGCAGTTGGCAAGGGGCGGCGCCTTGAGCTCCGGCAACCGCGGCGATGTTTCGCACACAGTGACTTCCGGGTCATCGTGTGCGCGGCAGAGAATATTGAGCACCACATCCTGGCTGACCGCACCGGCGGCAATCGCCTCCTCGCAGGCGGCACAGACGCCATCCAATCCGTAAAAGGACACGGCCCCCAGAATGCCCACGAACTGCCGGTCGCCGTCGGGCCGTTTGCCCAGGGCTTCTCTGACCTGCGTGAGAGGCTTTGGCAGTTCCCATTGCTGGAAAGGGGCGCCGTTGCGCAAGGCCCCGGGCTTGTGTTTCAGCACCTCCAGATAGTGCCATGCGTTGTATATCACCTTGTCCCGGCCGAACTGGCGCCTATGGTCTCCAATCACCTCCCCATCGTAGACGATCACTATCCGCTCAGCATACGCCCTAAGCATGACCGTCCTGCCCACGGCAGAGGCGTTGACGCTATAGCGGTTCCGGTCATAGGAAACCAGCGCCGTGGACGCTACGCGGGCCGGGGTCTCCTTGTAGCCGTCAAACGGAGAACCCACGGCTGCAAGTTGCTCCTTCTCCCGGGCAAAATATTCAGCTACAGTGCGATCCTTGAACTCGGGATGCTGATGGCCGGCCGCGATGGTTTGACAGCGGTCCTTGAGCCATTGGTTCAACTCATCCATACCGGCAAACTTCGGGCGGGGCACGAAAAGCCGCTGGCGGATGAACTTCACCTGGTTTTCGACCTGCCCTTTTTCCCATCCCGCTGCCGGAGTGCAGGCGACAGGTTCAAACAGATAATGAGATGCCATGTTCTGTAAACGGCGATTG
>JAKAJM010000029.1 GCA_021813765.1 Nitrospirota bacterium | reverse complement strand
TTCCGATCTTTGAACAGGCGGTAGGGCATCCATCCCTTGAGGCTGCTGAAGCCCTCGGACAAAAACACATCCGTCCCGGGTGCCGGTGCGGTGGCTGCGGTGGACTGGGCGGCGGCCCAAAGCGCCCGCCCGGCATGGAAGAAAAGCATCAGGGAAAAAAGCACGGCTGCGAAAACGGGCAACACCCGAAGCTGAAACGGACCGGATTTTACCGTGCGGGCAGCGCGCCTTGCCATATGTTCTATATTATAAAAAAAAATCCGCGGCGGTGAAGCGGGCTTTGCAGTTTCCGCCGCTCCTGTGCTATTTTCAAAACACAATGAATATTCAAATGTTTTTTTGGTCTTTCCAGACTTGACCGGAACCAAGCGGCGTTGATTTTTCCATTCAGAATATTCAAAAAAGATAAAAAATAAAAGATATCAAGATGAAGAACATCAGAAAGGCGATCAAAAAAAGCGCACGGGAGCGGCTCCGGTTCCAGCCGGAAGAGGAGGCCCGTCTGCCCTGGCTGCCTGTCCTTCTGGAGGCCTATTCGGTAATAGACGCCGGAGTGCGGCACGCTGCGGAGGATTTTGAGAAAAGGCAAAACAGGAGGCTTGCCTGCAAAAAAGGCTGCGGGCACTGCTGCCGCACCCACGCGGACATCCCCTTCTATCCGCTAGAGCTTACCGGCATCTACTGGTTCTGCATGGAGAAGATGGGACCGGAGGCAAGGGAAGAGCTTAAAGAAACGCTAAGGGGCAGGCATGGCATTGCAGGCGCTTCCGTGCAGGACGGCGCGTGCGTCTTCCTGCAGGTGGGCTCCTGCTCCGTACACCCGGTGAGACCCGCTGCCTGCAGGCAGTTCAATGTGTTTGGCAGGCCTTGCGGGCCGGGAGAGGACCCGTTTTTCACCCGCAGGGGCGATGTCCTTACCCCGATCCGCGAATATACCGACAGGGCATTTTTCATCATGATGCCCTTCTATGGCATCCAGGACGAGGCCCAAAGGGAAAAGGCATTAAAGGAAGGGGCTTTTGTCCTTCACGCCCAGGCCATGAACATGAAAAAACACAATTGGGCGGAGCTGCTTAAGCTGATGGAGCAGCGCGATGGCATTAAATAAATAGGCTCTTCAGGGTTGTTGTGGGGGCGGACGGTATTCGCTCCGTTTGGGCCCGCCTCCGCTTCTATGCCAGGCAAACGGTAAATACCGCGCCGGGTCTGCCTGCTTGCCGCTGCTTTCATGCGACGCCCCCGCGGTTGCCCGCTGCGCTCATACCATCCGCCCCCGCTGCGTTTTTCATGTTTTTTGCCTGCCGTTATCTGTTTGCGTTCAAGGGGCATGGGTCGCCCAAAGGAATGCAAAGCAAACCCGTTTCAATGTCCCATACAGAAAGGTGGGTGGCCAAAATAAGAGACCCGGGAAGGACGTCCCAAAAATATTTTTTACAGGATATCCGTTGCCGTGTCCCTGTGGGTGTACTTTATAACGTTTACGTCTGAGAGGGCCACGATACCCTCCTTGACCATCTCGTCGAGCACGGGCATGATTTTGTTTATGTTTTCCTCCCTGTCCATGACGGTTATCATTATGGGCAGCTCGCCGTGCGCGGCCAGGGTCTTTTTCTTGTGGAACCTCTTGTGGGGGCCGTAGCCCGCTATCGCCTTGTACACAGTCGCTCCGGCGATGTCCTCCATAATGAACCTCTTCACAAGGACCTCGTAGAGCGGCTCTCCCTCCCATTTGTCATCCTCGCTTATTATGATGCGCAGCATCTTTGCCCTGCCTTCAAGCTTCATCCGTTCCACCTCTTTTTCTTCTTTTGCGCCCTTCGCCTGCCCTTCGGCAACTTTGCCTGCGCAGCATTTTATGACATTGGTGTCGGTCACCTCCACAAGCCCCTTTTCAACCACCTGGTAGACATCGGGGAGGACCTTGTTTATCATCTCTTCGGAGTCCACGGCCTCTATTTTCATGGGCATATCCATGGAAAGATGCAGTATCTTGGAGGTGTGCAGCACTCCGTCCGCTCCGTAGCCGGCCACGCCTTTGAAGACGCTTACGCCCGCTATCTTTTTTTTATGGAAGATGTCCAGCAGCACTTCGTAGACGGGCTTGTCCCCGAACTTGTCTGTCTCGCCAACATAAATGGAAAGCTTTTTTGCGTGTCCCCTGGTGATCATTTTTTCAGATGCTCCTTGCTATTATTTCGCCCACCTTCAGGGCCACAAAACCAACAAATACGCTCAGCGCCACGTATGCGCCGCCCAGAAGCCATTCGCTGTCCCTGAGGAGGGCCCCGGTCTCGTACTCAAATGTCGAAAAAGTGGTAAAGCCGCCGCAGATGCCTATCACCAGAAACAGCCTCCAGCGGGCGTCCACCAAAATCCTTTCTGTAAGCAGGGTCATGAAAAGCCCTATCAGGAAGCTCCCACTAATGTTAATACAAAACGTCCCCAGCGGGAAGCTGCGCCCCCACTTCTGCCCGATCCACGTGCCCACCATATATCTGGCGATCGTGCCCAAAAATCCGCCTGCGCCCATGATCAGAAAATCCATCTTCCGCTAAAAAAATCCTTTCCTTTTTCTCTCAGGCGGCCGGGAATATCAGTGCCCGAAGAAGCCGCGTCCCATCCTGTCCGGTATAAGGTAAAGACAGATGCCTTTGTCCTCGCAGAACTTCACAACTTCCTTGTCCTTGATGGAGCCGCTTGTGGACACAATGGCTTTTATGCCCGCCCTCTCAAGCTCCTCTACCCCGTCGGTGAACGGGAAGAAGCTGTCACTTGAGGCAGATGCCCCCTCGGTGTGGTGGCCGCAGTATGAGGCAAGGTTAAGGGCAAGCTTCGCTCCGCGCACCCTGGCCTGCTGGCCCACTCCGTTTGCGATCAACCGCCCGTCCCTCACAATGGTTATGGTGTTGCTGTTGCTTGTGTCCCCGATGGCTTTTGCCATGAGCATGTCGTCTTCCTGCTGGCGTGTGGCCTGTCCGTATTTCTTGAGCTCCGGGTCTCCAAAATCCAGGATGTAGGTGTAGTTTGGCTGTGCAAGGAATCCGCCCCGCACGTAGCGGAAGCGGGGGGCCGGATCAAGGCTTGCGCGCCCCAGGCTGGCCAGGGCCGGGTTTGCAAGCAGTCTGCACTTGTCGCCCTTGCGCTGAAAATATCCCAGTGCGCCTGAATCAAATGATGGGGCAATGATCCCGTCCAGCGGTCTGCGCTGCCCATCCGGCATGCCATGGCCGACAAGCGCCTCGGCAACCTCCTCCGTTACCGGGTAGTTCAACATCACCAGGCCGCCGAATATGGCAAGCGGGTCTCCCGTTATCATCTGGCGGGCGGCCTCAGCCGGATTTTCGCCCACCGCGGCCCCGCAGGAATTCCCGTGTTTCACTCCAAGGCAGATAAGGGGGACCTTGTCCCGGTTCACCTCGAAGGAGGCCGCGATATGGGTGACGCTCTGCAGCAGGCGGTCCAGGTCGCAAAGGTTATTGTAGCTTGGCTCCGTTCCGGCCACGATGCGGAACTTATCCAGCGCCAGAAGATCGTCCGTGCCTCCCTCGTAAAGCGCCGCGGGCACCTGGTAGCCGTTTTCGCCGTATTTGCAGGTCAGGGAAAGCCTGCCTGAAAATCCAATCTCTTCAGCGGGTTTTTTGCTTTCCAACGGGGACACCTCCTAAAAAACATTTTTTTAATTTCGCTTGTGAGAGATTATACATTCATGCGGAAAATTGAGACAAGAAGAAAACGCAGGAAGCAGATGCCCCGCATTTTAAGGGCACACGGCAGCGCCGCATTTTCCCGCCCGGACCGGTATCGGCGGCAGTTTTCCCGCTACCCGTCTTTTCTGTTTCGCCTGATTTTCGTAAAATACTTTTAACCATGAAGGCAGAAGACCTGAGCCGCATCGGAAAGGCTTTATATGAAAAGATAAAAGTCTCCCGGCCGAAAGGACAGCTCCCCATGGAGCGTGGCGCAGGCGGGGACCGGACCTTTCCGGTGGACAAACTGGCCGAGGACACGATCCTTGACGGACTAAGGGGCCTTGGGCAGCGCCTCCACATAGTAAGCGAGGAGGCAGGAACCCTCGATATCGAAGGGAAGGGCGAAGCCCTCACCGTGGCCATAGACCCTATAGACGGCAGCAAAAACGCCGTCTCGGGCATACCCCTGTGGGGCGCCTCCATCGCCGTTTCCAGAAGCGGTGAGCTTGGAGGCCTGGAGCTTGGATATGTTATAAACCTGGTCACTGGAGATGAGTTCTGGGCTGAAAAGGGTCGGGGGGCCTTTCAAAACGGTGCCCCGATCCGTTGCCAGGAGGACACGGTGATCGGCCTTTGCGCCTTCGAGGCAAGCACCCCTTCCAAACATCTGAATGAGATAATCAGGCTGCTTGGGGCCGCAAGGAGGACAAGATGCCTTGGCTCAATAGCCCTGGACCTCGCTTATCTCGCCTCAGGCGCGGCAAGCCTTTTTGTGAGCCCAGGGGCATCGAGGAGTTTCGATTACGCCGCCGGGTATCTGCTTGTCAAGGAGGCCGGAGGCGTTTTTACGGACATGGAAGGCCGTGGGCTCGAACACGAAAAGATAAGTCTGCAGCACGGGGGCAAATCGCTTCTGGCTTCGGCCAATATGGCCGTCCACAGGGCCGCACTTGATATCCTGAACAAAAATAAAATGCCGGAATGACGGAAAAGAAAAAGACAACGGATAACCTTGCCTTGCGGTTTCTGTCCGCCTCGGAGAAGTTCAAGGACAAGCCCTTCCTGAGGTACGAAATCTCAGGCGGAGAAAACGAAAAGCGTTCCCCGTTGCCGGATGAGAAAAGCTCGCAAGAAGAAATAGGAAAAACAACAAAAACACTTTCCTATGGCCAGTTCATCGGGATGGCAAAGGTTTTTGCCGGAAACCTGCGGCGCCGCGGCGTCCGGCCCGGCATGAAGATAGGCCTTTTTGTCCCCTCCGGGCCTGGTTGGTGCCTGGTTTTCACCGCTTCGGTGCTTGCCGGCGCAATAGCGGTGCCCATCAATGAGGCCGCTGCCGGGGAAGACCTGAGGGCGGTCTTTGCGGACTGCAGACCCGAGGCGATCGTGGTAAACGGGGAGACGAAAAAACATATTTTTTCTTTTTCCTCTTCCCCGTCAAGTGAACCCGGGTATTTCTCCCCCATAGTTATAGACATGGAGGCACCCGGATTTTTTGTTTTTCCCCCGGAGGCGCCCCTGCCTCCTTCTTCCGCGCAACCGGATGAGCCCGCGATGATAATTTATACCTCCGGCACCACGGGCCTTCAAAAAGGGGTTACGCTTACCCATCGTAATCTCATCTCCGATGCAGTGGGCGTCATCGAGACCGGGGTGGTGGGCGAGAAGGAAAATCTGCTTCTTGGGCTTCCCTTCTACCACTCCTATCCTGTCATGTGCTTTATCGCCTCTTTCATGTCCGGGGCCTCTCTTACCCTCCTTGCCTCGCTTAAAGACCTTGCGCGCGTGGCAAAGGCCTGCGAAGTAACGATCATCGTAGCGGTGCCCCAGATGCTTGAGCTTCTGGATGCCTCAATAAAAAAAAGGCTGCCATGTCCGGCTGCTCTCCTTTTGCCCGTTTGCGGCGGGCTGAGGCGGAAAACGGGTATAAATTTAGGCAGGGCGGTCTTCAGGAAGGCACACTCCGCCTTTGGCGGCAGCCTAAGGCTTATAGCCAGCGGAGGGGCCAGGCTGGCCCCCGACGTAATGCTAAACCTCGAAGCCGTGGGTTTTACCATTGTGGAGGGCTACGGACTAACTGAGACCTCCCCAATAGTCACCTTCAACCCGGTAAAAAAAAGAAAGCCCGGCTCGGCGGGCAAGCCTGTCGGCGGCGCAGAGGTCAGGATAAAAGACGGGGAGGTGCAGCTGCGGGGCCCCATGCTTATGCAGGGGTACTGGAAAAAACCTGAAGAGACCGCCAGGGCGGTCGAGGACGGATGGCTGCACACCGGGGACACCGGCTGGGTGGACGACGAGGGCTATCTTTTTCTGACTGGCAGGAAAAAAGAGATATTGGTCCTTTCCTCAGGCAAAAACATTGTGCCTGAAGAGGTGGAGAAGCGCTACAGTGGAAAAAGCCCCCTCATCAAAGACATTGCCGTTTATGAAGAGGGCGGCGTCCTGAAGGGCGTTATCGTGCCGGAGTTGGATTACGCAAGGGAAAAGGGGCTTGCCAGCCTGAGGGAAGAGACCGGCTGGGAGCTGATGCGCATCGGCCAGGATTTGCCTTCCTTTATGAGGCTTAAGGGCTTTTCGCTGGTAAAGGGGCCACTGCCTAAAACCCCCTTGGGGAAGGTCAAAAGATACCGCCTTGGCGAGCTGCTTAAAAAGGAAGAGGCCGCGCAGCCAAGGCAGACCGGACCTGAGTTCCTCCATGGCCATGGGCAAAAGACGGCTCACGCCCTGAACATGGCGGCGGGGCGCAAGAGCGGGACCGCCATAAGGGCGGAAGACAACCTGGAGCTTGACCTGGGGATGGACTCCCTTAAGAGGATAGAGCTTATTGCCGCCCTGGAAGATGAGTTTTCGCTGTCCACGGAGGAGGGGAAGCGGGCGCTGCCGGATGACTTCCTGCTTGATGTCCAGACGGCCGGAGAGCTCCTTAAGAAAATGGAAGGCTTTTTGTTTTTGCAGGTCGCCGCCGGGCAGGCCGGGCCGGTTTCCGGGGCAGGGAAAAGGCCTTTGCCCCCGGTTAAAGCCCTTCCATTTAAAGAAGGAGAGACGGTCTCTTTCAGCCCGGCGGAAAAGGCTGCAAGCGTTCTGCTCTACTTCATGTTCAAGGGGCTGGCAAAGGTCCTTTTCAGGCTGAAGGGAAAAGGGCTGCAAAACATGCCCGCCCCTCCTTTCATCCTTGCTCCCAACCATTCAAGTTTCCTTGATGCGTTCGTCATTGCCGCCTCGCTTCCCCTGCGGACTGTCCAGTCAATTTTTTTTGTGGGATGGGAGAGATATTTCAGGGGGGTTATAGCCCGCACCCTTAGGGTGATACACGTGATACCCATAGACAGGGAACACCTGCTTGGAGGAGCGCTCAGGAGCTCGTCTCTGGCGCTAAGGCAGGGGTATTCGCTTTGCGTCTTTCCCGAGGGAGGCAGGTCTTTTGACGGAAGGCTTATGGAACTTAAGCCAGGGATCGCGGTAATGGCGGCAAACGAGGGCGTCCCCATTGTGCCGGCCTGGATAGAGGGGGCGGCCCGGGCGCTGCCACGCGGCGGAAGGGTCATAAGGCCTGTAAGGATAGAGGTCAGGTTCGGAAAACCCCTTTATCCGGGAGATTTTGAAAGCAACGACAAGCTTTTAGCTGCGCTGGCAAATAGCCTTAACGCTCTTTCCCTCGGGGAAGAACGATCCTGAAGACGGAGCCTGTTCCGGGCCGGCTTTGCGCGGTAATGCTGCCGCCCATCACCTCTATAAGTTCCCTGGCTATGGCAAGCCCGAGGCCAAAACCCTTCGAGTCCTTTCCCTTGTAGAACCTGTCAAAGATACGGCCCAGCTCATCGGGCGCCATGCCCTTGCCCGTATCCTTTACCTCGACGTAGAACATGGCGCCTTCAAAGCCGTATTTCAGCAGAACACCGCCCTCCATGGTATGGTTGGCCGCGTTCTTGATTACGTTTTTCAGCACTTTTTCGAGCTTCTCGGGCTCAGTGAACACTGGGAGCTCCTGGCCCCCGGCAATTTCGAGCTTGAGGCCCTTGTCCATGAAAAGCGGCTCCATCCCGGTGACGATGCCTTCAAGGAACTCGCGCAAAAGCACCTTCTCGGGAGGGCTTTTCTTTAAAAAGCCGGCCTCGGCCTTTGTAAGGTCCTCCATGCTGCCTATGAGGCGGGTCAGCGAGTCCAGCTCCGCCTGGAGCGATTCGAGCCCTGCCCGGTCCGCCTCGATGACCCCGTCCATCATCGCCTCTATCCTTGCCTTCATCACGGCAAGGGGGGTCCGCAGCTCGTGGGCCACGTTGGATGTAAGCCGCTTTCTGAGGGAATCTTCCCGCTGGAGCGCCTCAGCCATGGCGTTGAAGGCGGCCTTGAGTTTGCCTATCTCGTCCGCCCCCGTCCCTCTCAGGCGGACGGAGAGGTCGCCGCCTGCAAGAGTCTCCGCGGCCCGTTTCAACTCCCGGACCGGTCTGGACAGAAACTGGCTCAGGACGACCGCCAGAAAAAGTGCGCCACCCCCGGCTATGACGAAAGAGGTGATGAGGAATTGCCGTCCCCTCTGCTTGAAGATATGCTCTTTCTTTCTTAACGGAGAGTCGGCAGGCGCCGTGATGTCCCTTATGGCAAGCGTGCCTATCTGGTTGCCCATGTGGAAAAGGGGATAGTTTTCATAAGGCGGCGCCCCCTTGCTCTCGGGCTGGACTATCTGCATCCTTATGCGCATCGCCTCGCCAAGCAGGTTCACCGCCTGGGCGGAGCTCATGACGGTCCTGCCAGAAAGGTCTTCCACCCGGCAGTCGAAGCGTAGCATGGCGGCCCAGCGAAGAGAGCTTTCAAGCGACCTCATGTTCCAGCCGCCATGGGAATAGCCGCTTTCCACGGAGGCGATGATCCAGTATATATGGTCCTCCCTGGTGCCTTTTTCATAAGCCGCAAAGTCCTTCATGATCCTGTGGCCGAACATCAGGTTCGAAAGGAGGGCCAGGGCGATGACCAGAAGAAAGGCTACAAAAAGCTTACTCCTCATCCTTGGTGCCTATGAATTTGTATCCTATCCCGTATATGGTCTTTATGAAGGTCGGGTTTTTCGGGTCGTCCTCTATCTTCTGGCGGAGGTTCTTCACGTGGGCGTCTATCGTGCGCTCGTACCCCTCAAAGTCATACCCCTGCACCATGTTTACAAGCTGAAGGCGCGAGAGCACCATCCCGGGCCTCTCGCAGAGGGAAACGAGTATGCCGAATTCGGAAGGGGTAAGGGTAAGGGGCTGCCCGTCGCGGGCCACCTCCCTCCTGAGGACGTCTATGGTAAGGGCTCCCTTGTTGAAGGACATCCTCGTGTAGGGCCTTTTGTGTCTCCTTAGCTGCGCCTTTATCCGCGCAAGCAGCTCACCCGGGCTGAAGGGTTTTTGGACGTAATCGTCCGCGCCCAAGCTGAGCCCCTTTATTATGTCGTCCTCGCCGGTCCTGGCGGTAAGCATGATTATGGGGACATTCGAGTTCTGTCTTATGATGCCGCAGAGCTCCTCCCCCTGTATGCCCGGAAGCATGAGGTCAAGTACGACAAGGTCCGGGGGCTGCTTCAGGTAGTGCATCGCCTCCTCCGCAGAGCCCGCTATGAGGGGCAAAAAACCCTCCCTCTCAAGATAGAGCCTTACGACATCGGATATTTTTTTTTCGTCCTCTACTACCAGTATGGTCGCTTTTTTTTCCATCAGAGCTCCTTCAGCGCCCTTTCAAGAGCCTTTTGCCGTTTTGAGGGCTGCCTTGGATTTCCCCCGCGCCGGGCATGCGGATGAAGCATATCTTCCTCATCCCCGTTCTCCGTCTCCCGCTTTCCCGTGCCCCCGCCTGAATGGAGTTTCCTTTCAAAAAGCTCCGAGGAAACGGCGACCGAGCCATGGGACCATGCCGCGTTCTGCAGCTCGCGGTCGGAGCTTACAAGTATGATGCCGCTTTCCTTTTCAAGCATCCTTTTTATTACCGAGTCCGCCTTTTCGCCGGTCCTGGAATAGACGACATTCAGGCCGCCAAGGACCATGCGGCTTTCAACATGCGAGCTGTTTCCCCACCCGTCAAATACAACCGTTATCTCATGCCCGGTCCTCTGCCGGTAGGCCCGCAGCACCTCAAGCAGAGCTTCGCGCTCCTTTTGCAAATCGGGATGCTGAATGCCCGTAATGTTATATCCGTCTATGAGGAGTCTTTTCCGCCCGCCCATTTCCCGCCAAAATGCAAGGGAGTTCCCGTTTTTAAAAAAAGCGTTTTTTATTCTCCGATGTCCACTTCCATGGACATATCCATAAGCATCTGGGCGGTGGTCTTGCGGAACCGCTCCCTGTAGCCCAGGCGCTCCCGGACATCTTTTTCTATCCGGGCAAGCTCCGTGTAAAAAGGCGTCCTGTCCATGCCCTGATGGGGGGTCGCCTTTTCCGCCGCGGTTATCCTGTGGCACCCGCCTCCGGCTTTCCTTGCGCCGTCGGGCATTGTGAAATAATGGGGCAGGCCATGGAGCCTGCATATCATCGGCCTCCATTTGTAAAGCGCGCAGGAGCCGCCAAAGTTCGCGGGGCACATGAGCTTGAATATCTCCCCGGCCTGCAACTCGTGCGCATAGCTTTCCACCACTACCCTTGCCCGCCTTAAAATGGCGTCCTGCAGCTCGGGTTCGGCGGCTTTGAGCCCTTCGAGCAGAAAAAGGTATTCGGCAAACGTGTGATGATGGAACCTCTGCGAGCAGCAGTTGTCATCGCAGCCCTCGCAGGACAGGCCGTAGAGACGGGAGAGTTTTCCGTACTCCGCGTCCATCCGGGCATAAAGCTCCTCCAGTTTTTCCATCGAAGATCTAACCATCCAAGTCTTCTCCTATCTTCCGGCCGTGTTTTTTGCCTGCCGACACCATGCCTTGCCCCGCTGTTTTCATGCCCTGTTGCACGGTCGGCGGGATATCTCCTCCCAAAGCCTCTCGTCGATTTCGTCAAGGTAATCTTTTATCTCAAAGCTCCTGCCGCACGCCGTGCAGCGTATCTTGACGCTCCTTCAACCGAAAACGGTGCGGACCTGCGCTCCGCATTTCTTGCATTTCATCTGTTTTTTTTTGATCTCCACAGAGTTATTTTAACCTAAATAGACGGGCCTTAAACAGACGGCGGCGGCAATACCCGGGTGGCGCTAAACGCCGCCGCCGCCAAGCCCCCTCAGCCTTAGCCTGGCATAAAAAGCGGTGTTGCCCGGTTTTTTGTCAAAGATGAAGTCCAGCCCCCAGCACTGGCTCTGGTAACGGAGGTCGGCGGTGTACTGCTGAAGCCCGATGGTCGTATCGTACCAGATGGCGTTTATCACGGTGAAGTGGGACGAGAGGACCGCGTTTGCTGTTATGTTGTGCACCCACGAGTCCTGCGCCGGGGTGTATGTCTCTATCACGCCAAAAAGGAGGCCCTTGAGCGGAGAGAACGTGGAGTTAAGCTGTACGGTCTGCAGCTTTCCGGCATAAGGGTCGTAGGTGATGCTGCCGCTCACCATTGCCGGCCTGTAGGCGGATATGCTCAGGGTGGCGGGCTGGGCCCTGCCCACCCTGGCGTCGAACTGTTCGGTCAGCTGGACATCCAGGAACTCCCCATGCTTGTCCTTGAAACGGTTTATTATGGCGGCCTGAACATAAGTGGCCTTGTCCTCAAGCTCCGTGGAATCGAAGACTATCGGAGGGGTCTGTCCGGTAAGGTCCCTGTCAACGAACTCCAGTGTGGGCTCTATATAGTGGGTGACGCCGTTTTGGAAAGTCCTCTGAAGCCTGGTGCGCAGGGCCGCGTCATAGTTGAAGACCAGCCGGCTTATATTCTGACTGGGCGACATGAAGTCGTATTGCCTTATGCCAAGCCCGGCGGACTGGAAAAAATTCACCCCGTCGCCTACCGTATAGGAGAGCCTTGGGGCGGCATAGAACCTTACCGCCGTCTGCCCGTCCTCGCGCCAGAAGTTTGTCAGTGCCGACTGCATGTCAAAGGCGGCGGTGTGCCCCAGGAATTGAGGGCCTATCCTCCTTGGATAAAGATAGACGCCTGTTTCAGGCAATTCCTGGATGACGTTGGACTGGTCCACTCCGTCCAGCTCGTCCTGAAACCAGCGCACTCTGATGAATGCCTTTCCATAGTCCGGGATCTCCAGGTGCGCTTCGCCCTTGGACTCCAGAAAACGTCTTTCCGCTTTCTGAAAGTTCAGGTCAAACAGCTTGTGATAGTCCCTGTGGTTGGCCCAGTCGAGCTCCGCGAACGCGTATGGCCCTGTGTGCCAGCCATAGAGTGTGAGATAATCCACATGGTCTTTCCAGTCGGACAGGTACGAGAGCTTTTCGAGCCCCGACATGCCGGAGGGCTCCAGGTAGCGGCCCTCAACCGAGCCGCCCACCGCCCTTTTGGAATAGTAGTCCAGGCTCACTGTGGCATCCCTGTTTCCTGAAATGGCCCAGTAATAAGGGATATCGAGATACAGGCCGCCGTATGTGCTAAAACCTGCGTTCGGGGCCAGGAAGCCGCTGGCCCTCTTGCTTGAAATTGGGGCCTCAAATGACGGCACATAGAAGACCGGGACCGGGCCGGCCTTCACCTCTGCGCCGTGCATCCAGATCTTGTCGTCTATAATGGCCCTGGCCGAATCCGCCTCCACCGACCAGGCGGGCGTCTTGCCTTCGCAGGCGGTAAATGAGGCCTTTTTGATCTTGTAAGTGTACTGGGCCACCTTCTCTATCCTGCTGCCCTTTATGTAGAAATTCCTTTTTCGTACGAATATGGATGCGTCATAAAGAACGCCTGTCTTGCTTTTCATGTTATAGAAGACCTCCCGGGCGTTTATGACGACCGTGGGGTCCACCATGTATGCGTTTCCTATAAGGTGCAGCTCGTCCGTCTGCGCGTCATAGACCGCCTTGTCGCCTCCGGCCGTCATATTGTTCCGCACTATCAGGACATTGCCGTTGAAATAGTACTTGGTGCCGGAGTGGGCCATGGTGTCCGAGGTTATCCTGGTCTGCCCGGGCATGACTGCCGGACTTTTTTCCTGCTGCGCCATTGCGCAGGGGGGAGAAAGAAAAAGGGCCGGCAGGAGCGGAAGAAAAAGAAAAAGGGCCGGAATGACGCAGGAAAGCAAAAGGGAAGGATTCTTCACTCCTGCCGCATGGCTCTCCTCTGTCACCTTGTCTCCCTGAGCCTGGAGAATTTTCCGCCTTCGCGCTTCAATATCTCCTTGGCTTCCCCCGCGGTGTAAAAAGAGCCGGTTATTACGATAAGGTCTTCAGGCCTTGCCAGGTCTCTTGCCTCCTGTATCGCCCTGGACAAAGGCGAGACTGCCGCAATGCCTGTTTTAAAACCCATGGCTTCCGCCCGTCTTTTAAGCTCTTCCGGCCTTGCGGCCCTGCCGTAGGCCGGGGCCGTTAATATGGACTTCCCTCCGCTTGCAGCCGCCAGGGGCAGCAGCGGGTCCATGATGCCCTCAGCATCCTTGTCCCCCATGATGCCAAGCACAAGGATGAGCCTGCGCCCCTCCGGAAGCAAAAATATCTTTTTAAGAGCCCCGGCCAGGGCCTCCGCCGCATCGGGGTTGTGCGCCCCGTCCAGCCTTATTTCAGGAGCTTCTTCCAGGAGTTCGAGCCTGCCTGGCAGCCGCGTCATCCTTAGGCCCTCGCGCACGGCAGCCTCGCTGCCCAGGCCGGCGGCCGTTACTGCCTGCGCGGCGACTGAGGCGTTTATGACCTGGTAGTCCCCTGCCAGGGGGAAAGCAAGGTCTTTGGCCTGAAAGGAGGAGCCGGAGTAATCAAAAGTAACGCCCGCTCCGGAGCTTTCGCCCAGGGCAGAGCAAAAAAAATCCCTGCCGTAAAGAAAAAGGCCGGGAGGCATGGAACCGCCGTTCAATGAAGAGAACCGCTCCTCAAGGACTTCCAGCGCTTCGGGCCTTTGGGGGCCCAAAACGGCCGGGACCCCTTTTTTCATGATCCCCGCCTTCTCCGCGGCTATCTCCCTGAGTGTGCCGCCCAAAAACTCCCTGTGGTCCAATCCCACGGTGGTGATGACCGAGACCTCCGGGGCTATCACATTTGTGGAATCAAGTCTGCCCCCCATGCCCGTTTCAAGCACCGCCCATTCCACGCCTTCCTGCCAGAACCAGAGCAGGGCCATCGCCGTGACGAACTCAAAAAAAGTGGGGTTCAGGTCTGCGTAAAGGGCGTTTTCCGCCTTTTTAATTTTTTTTGACCGTTCAACCGCTTCCTTGACCTCTGCCGCCAGCTCCACCGTCTTTTGTGCGGAGACCTCCTCCCCGTTGATCCGCATTCTTTCCGTGAAGTTAAGGAGATGAGGGGAAGTGAAAAGGCCGGTTTTTTTCCCGGCGGCCTGGATGATGGATGCAATTGCTGCGGAAGTGGAGCCCTTGCCGTTTGTGCCTGCCACATGGACACACTTTAAGCTTCTTTCCGGATTGCCCAGCGCATGGAGAAGGCCGCATATGTTCTGAAGGCCAAGCTTTATGCCGAATTTCTGAAGTCCGTAGAGATAGCGGAGGACTTCCAGATATCTGGCCTGCCGGGCATCTTCCTTTTCTGACGTTTTCTGAAGGCCGGTTTTTTCGGGGGGGACGGGTCTCAAGGGCTCGCCCTTTTTTTTCATGGCGCGGGGCTTAGGTGCGCGAAGAGTTTTGCGATGACGCTTTTGATGTCCTTCCTGTGCACGACCATATCTATAAGGCCATGCTCCAGCAGGAACTCCGCCCTCTGGAAATTGTCGGGCAGCTGCTGTTTTATCGTCTGCTCTATGACCCTGGGCCCGGCAAAGCCTATAAGGCTCCTTGGCTCAGCTATTATCACGTCCCCCAGCATGGCGAAGCTTGCGGTCACCCCCCCGAAGGTCGGGTCCGCAAGGATGGATATGTAAGGTATGGCGTTCCCCTTAAGCCTCCCTATGGCGGCAGAGACCCGGGCCATCTGCATCAGTGAGAAAATGCCCTCCTGCATCCTGGCCCCGCCCGAGGAAGACACTGTCACCAGGGGAACCTTCTCTTCCAATGCCCTCTCGGCGGCGCGCACGATCTTTTCCCCGACGGCAGAGCCCATGCTGCCCCCCATAAAGGCAAAATCCATTATGATGGCAGACACCCGCATGCCGTTCACAAGGGCCATGCCCGCTACCGCGGCCTCTGTAAGTCCTGTCTTCCCGGTGTTGCTTTCCAGCCTTTCCTTGTAAGGCATCGTGTCCTTGAAGGAAAGAGGGTCCGCCGAAACTATGAGGGCGTCCGCCTCCTCAAAACTCCCGGCGTCAAACAGGAGCGCTATCCGCTCCCTGGCGTCAATCCTGAAGTGGTAGTTGCATTTCGGGCATACCTTGAGGTTGCGCTCTATCTCCTTGCGGTAGATGATCTCCCTGCAGCTTTCGCACTTTACCCAGGAGCCCTCCGGTATCTTTACCTTTTTTATCTGGGCTTTTGTCTTTTTAAACCAGGTCATGCTTTTCTATTGTGTTTATCCTGTTTTCTCTTATTTTATCGCAGCCCTAAGGGCAAGCAGATATTCCCTGAGCCGCGCCTCGGGCAGCTCCCCGGCCGCCTTTACGATGGCGCTTCCTATCACCACGCCGTCAGCAATGGAGGAAACCGTTGCCGCCTCCTCCGGCGTGCTGATGCCGAAACCGACCATCACCGGTTTTTTGGAGACTTTTTTGAGTTTTTCGACGGAGGCCCGAAGCCTATCGGATACATCGAGCTTTGCCCCGGTGATGCCGGTTATGGAGACGAAGTAGATAAAACCCCTGGAGGCGCGCGCCACTTTTTTAAGCCTGTCGTCCCCGGATGTGGGCGCGGCAAGGAAAATGACGTCCAGCCCGTGCCTGGCGGCCTCGCCAGAAATGGCAAGGCCTTCCTCGACCGGAAGGTCGGGGATTATCACGCCGTCAACCCCGCAGGCGGGCGCGTCCTTCGCAAAGGCTTCCTCCCCGTATCTGAAAATGGGGTTGTAGTAGGTCATGAGTATGAGCGGCAGGCCGGTCTGGTCTCTCAGCTTTTTTATGAACTCCATGGACACCCTCAGGTTGACCCCTGCAGCGAGCGCCCTCTGCCCGGCCGCCTGGATAACGGCGCCGTCGGCCAGGGGGTCTGAAAAGGGCACGCCAAGCTCAATGGCGTCCGCCCCGCACTCCTCAAGCAGCCTTACCATGCGCCCTGTTTTCTCGAGCGTGGGGTCGCCGCACATTATGTAGGGTATAAAGGCCTTCCTGCCCTCTTTTTTAAGGAGACCGAAGCGCTTTTCAAGCCTGCCTTTTGTCACAGGGATCCGGTTTTCCTTTCGCCTGGCGATGTTTTCTCTTTTTCAAATTCACGCCCCATCAGGCGGGCGACTTCCTGCACGTCCTTGTCTCCCCGGCCGGAAAGGTTCACTATCATTATTGAGCCATCGGGCATCGAGGGTGCCGTCTTTATGGCCTCGGCTATGGCATGGGAGGATTCGAGCGCCGGGATGATGCCCTCAAGCCTTGAAAGAAGCCCGAAGGCCTCAAGCGCCTCCCCATCGGTCGCGTAGGTATAGCGCACCCGGCCGGTCTCCTTGAGGTATGCATGCTCCGGTCCCACCGAGGCGTAATCAAGCCCTGCAGAGACCGAATGGGTTCCAAGGACGTTGCCCACCTCGTCCTGAAGAAGATAGCTCTTTGCCCCCTGGAACACGCCTATCTGCCCTCCGGCAAACCGGGCTGCATGCTTTCCGCTCTCTATTCCCTTCCCGCCGGCCTCCACCCCTGTCATGAGGACGTTTTTGTCTTTAAGAAAGGCGCTGAAGAGCCCCATCGCGTTGCTGCCGCCGCCCACGCATGCCACAAGATGGCCGGGCAGCCTGCCCTCGGCCTTCAGTATCTGCGCTCTTGCCTCCTTCCCGATGACGGACTGGAAGTCCCGAACAATCGAGGGGAACGGGTGGGGGCCGAAAACCGTCCCGAGGACATAATGGGTGTTTTTGACATTCGTGGTCCAGTCCCTGAGGGCCTCGTTTATGGCGTCTTTGAGCGTCCGGGAGCCGGCCCGGACCTCTATTACTTGGGCGCCAAGGAGCTTCATCCTGAAGACGTTCAGGGCCTGCCTTCTGGCGTCCTCTGATCCCATGTATATGACGCACTCCAGGCCAAGGAGCGCCGCCCCGGTTGCCGTGGCCACCCCGTGCTGGCCCGCACCGGTCTCCGCTATGAGCCTGCGCTTGCCCATTTTTTTTGCAAGGAGCGCCTGCCCCAGCGCGTTGTTTATCTTATGGGCCCCGGTGTGCGTGAGGTCCTCGCGCTTAAGATATATTTTTGTTTTTTTGCCGCCAAACTCCCGGCTCAGACGGCTGGCGAAATAAAGCGGAGTGGGGCGCCCGATAAAATCCCGGGCCAGGGCGCCAAACTCCCGCCGGAAGGCCTTGTCCCTTGTAGAAGAGGCCCAGGCCGCTTCCAGCTCCATGAGGGCAGGCATCAAGGTCTCAGGTACGAAGCGCCCGCCGAATGGGCCGAAATATCCCTTTTTCATAAGATCTTCTCTTTTATTTTTTCCTTTTCCTGCCGCAGTTGCAGTTGAGGCCGTGGGTGCAGCCCTCAAAGGGCTCAAGCGCAAGCCCCGGCGGTATGCTTTCCCCGCAGGAGCACTCGTAGCCGTCCTTTTTAAGATGCTCGGGCCCAAGCTCCCTGCCGCAGACAGGGCACAGGGGCAAAACGCCTTCAGGCCTCCATTTCGCCTGTTTTTCCGCTTTCATGGTAAGGGATATTATAGCATTTTACCCGTCCGGCAAGCCGCAAGCGGCCTGTGCTTCAAGCTCTCACGCGATGCGATGTTAAAAAACAAAAAACAAAAAATTACCAAAACAAAATTGTCTTGCAAAACTGGCGTAAATAATTGACATTTCCTCCTCCGCCTGATTACCATTTTTCAGGCAGCCTAAATCCGGCAAGGCCGGATGCGGGGGAACCGGAGTGGGGCGCATTCCTTTAAGGAATGGGTACTTCCAGCCCAAGCCCGTCAGCTAACCTCGCAGGCAAATTGGGAGGAAAAAGTTTTAATATGAATATTTTTTTGCGGTTTGTTAACCTCTCTTGCTTTTTTGTGGTTTTCTCCATGGTGATTGCCGGTGTCAATTAAGGAATTCCTCATAGGCACTCCTCTTGAGACCGTAAAAGAAAAGCATGAAAGGCTGACAAAGACCCTTGGGCTTGCCGTGTTCTCTTCGGATGCGCTTTCTTCCGTCGCATACGGCACCGAGGAAATAATGATCGCTCTGCTTGCCGGAGGGGCGGCGCTCATGCACTTTACCCTGCCCATAGCGGTCACTATAGTCGGACTGGTCGCCATAGTCGCAATTTCGTATTTTCAGACGATACACGCATACCCCTCGGGCGGCGGGGCTTATATTGTGGCCAAGGACAACCTTGGCACTTATCCGGGACTCGTTGCGGGGGCCGCTCTTCTGGTGGACTATGTGCTTACAGTTACAGTCAGCATATCGGCTGGTGTGGCCGCAATAACCTCGGCGTTTCCAGTCCTGGCAAACCACGCCGTCTTCTTATGCCTCATTTCGATCACTTTCATAATGATCGTCAACTTGAGAGGGGTTAAGGAATCGGGGAAGGCGGTCTCATTCCCCGTCTATACATTTATCGGAGGGCTTTCGCTTCTGATCGTGGCCGGGCTTTTCAAATGGATTTCCATACCTGTCCCGGCGGTCCAAAAACAGGTTGTCTCTGCCGCAACCGGGGCACTTCCCCTTTTTATCATCCTCAGGGCATTTGCCTCAGGCTGCGCCACCCTTACCGGCATAGAGGCGGTATCAAACGGCGTAAAGGCGTTCAGGGAACCAGAGGCCAAAAACGCCGCCATGACGCTGGGATGGATGGCATTTATCCTTGGGGCTCTCACGCTTGGCATAGCCTTCCTGGCCCAGAGCTTTCATATTGTGCCCAAGGAGAGCGAAACGGTGCTATCGCAGCTTGCAAGATCGGTCTTTGGCACCGGGCCAATTTATTACATCATCCAGTTCTCCACCGCCCTGATCCTCATACTTGCCGCAAACACCTCTTTCGCGGATTTCCCCAGGCTGTCCTCCATTATGGCAGCGGACAGATATCTGCCAAGGCAGCTGAGCAACCGCGGGGACAGGCTGGTGTTCTCAAACGGGATAGTTCTTTTAGGTTTTTTTTCAGCCGTGCCGATAATAATATTCGGGGGCAATACGAATGCCTTGATCCCGCTCTATGCAGTCGGCGTATTTACCGCCTTCACTCTCTCCCAGGCGGGCATGGTCAGGCACTGGTATAAGCTCCGTGGCGACGGCTGGATAAAAAGCATGCTAATAAACGGCCTTGGGACGGCCGTCACCTTTGTGGTCCTTCTCATAATAGCTGTAACCAAGTTCATGCACGGCGCCTGGATAGTTGTCCTCGCCATACCCGGTCTGGTCATGCTGACCAAGAAAATACATTCCCATTATTTGGATGTCGCCGATGAATTGTCCCTTAACACGGGGTGTAAAGAGGCTGAATATACCCACCACACGGTCATCATCCCGCTTTCAGGCGTGCACCGGGCGGTGCTGAAGGCGGTAAAGTATGGCAAGGCGCTCTCCGATGACGTTAAGGCCGTTTACGTTGTCCTGGACATGAATGAGGCCAAAAAGCTTGAGGGAAAGTGGAACGAGTACGGAATGGGCGTGCCTCTTGTCCTGCTCCATTCGCCTTACAGGTCCGTTACGGGCCCACTGATGGACTATATAGATGGCATTCAGACAGAATACCCATGCGGGGTCATAACGGTGATACTGCCAGAGTTCGTCCCCCTGAAATGGTGGCACCATCTCCTGCACAACCAAACAGCCCTTTTAATAAAAGGCAAGCTTCTCTTTAAAAAAGGGGTCGTCTCCACAAGCGTGCCTTTAAGGCTGCAGAAATAGGAGCCGGTAAATAGATCGAGGCTTGAACGGAAGGGGCCCCGAAGGGCCCCGGTGGGGAGAAGAACCGTTTTAAATTTTTCCGGGATCAGACCGCCTTTTCTCCTTGCTCGCCGGTCCTTATCCTTATGGCGTCGTCCATAGGGGAGACGAATATCTTGCCGTCGCCTATCTCGCCCGTGGACACCGCTTTTTGGATGGCCTCTATTATCTTTTTGGCCTCGGCATCCTTCACTATCACATCGATCTTTTTCTTGGTAAGGAGGGGCACCTTGTAGGTCTTGCCCCTTACCTGCTGCTCTACGCCCTGCTGGCTGCCATGCCCCTCTATCTCGGAGACCATGACCCCTGGGTGGCCCACTTTCTCAAGCGCAGCAAGCACATCGCCTACTTTTGCCGGGCGTATTATGGCTTCTATCCTTTTCATGAAAACCTCCTTGTTATTTACACCCTCACCCAACCCTCTCCCTTTTTAGGGAGAGGGTTTTAAAAAAGGCGACTTCTCCTTTTCCAAAGTCCACTCCCAGAAGGGAGGGGATTAGGGGCGGTTGATATTTTTTCAAAGCGCGTAGACGCCTTTTTCCCCGGTCCGAAGCCGCATGGCCTCCCTGGCGTCAAGCACGAATATCTTTCCGTCGCCTATCTGGCCGCTGCTTGAGACCTCGCGGATTATCTCCATGACCTTTGGCAGGTCCCAGTCGTTGACCACTATGTCCACCCTGACCTTGGGAAGGAACGTGACCGTGCTGTTTTCCCCGCCGGTGTGGCCCTTCTGCCTGCCGAAACCCTCCACCTTGGTTGCGGTCATCCCCACGACCAGGTCCTCGTCCTTGAGCACATCCACCAGGACGCTCAGCTTCTCCGGCCGTATCACAGCCGAGATCATCTTCATCCCGTAGGTCTTGCTCACGCTGGTCATGATGACGTATCCGATGCTGACAAGCGCCCATCCGCCGGCGATGTAGAAGCATATTTTTGCCTCGGTCTGGGAGGCCGCGTTGCCGATTGCGTAGAGATAGATAATCGCCACGAGCATGGCCACATTTGTGATTACGCCCAGGACGGGGATTATCATGTGCCTCAGGGCATTGAAATCCTTTCTCTTTCTGAACGCAACAATGGTCCACACGCAGATGAGCCCGTAGAGGACGAAGGTGCCAAAGTTGGAGGCCAGCGTTATGCCTGTAAGCCCGACCACCGATTGCACGCCGATGGCCGCTATGACGCTGGAGACTATCGCCAGCGTCCAGATGGCGGTGTGGGGCGTGCTGAACTTGCCGCTCATGAAGCCGATGAACTCCGGAAGCTCCCTGTCCTCAGCCATGCCGTTGCTGATACGCACGGCCGTGTTCATGCAGCTAAGCGTAGTGCCGATTATGGCGATGACAACGGTTATAGCCATCGTTATCATGAGTCCGAAGCCGATGCCGTGCAACAGGTTGTCTCCCATGAGCTTGGCCAGGTCCCCGATCGGCGCTGCTGAAGCGCCAGCCGCGTCCATGCCTGTGAGCGTCTTGCCGCCACTTACGAGCGTGTATTTGTCGCTCACCATCAGGCCGGTGGCAAGATATTCAAGCAGATAAGCGAATATGCCCTGAACTACAAGGGCAATAATGATTGCCTTTGGAATGTTCTTCTCCGGTTCCTTGGTCTCCGCGGCCAGCGCCGTACAGCTTTCGAAGCCGACCAGGATCAGTATGGCGATGGTGGCCTGCACAAGCACTCCGTTTAATGAGTGCGGCTTCATCGAATCGACCACGCCGCTAAAGGACCACGCGGCCGCGTGCTGCGGGTTTGCTATACGGTACCAGATGGCAAGTCCGCTGAAGACCACCAGCGTAACCCACTGAATTACATTGATCCAGATGGAAACCAAAGTCGAGCCGGTCACGCCTCTGTAAGCCACGTAACCCACCGCAAAGGAAAAGACGGTGCCGATTGCGACCAGTTCAGGGGTTGAAAGCGTGCCGCCGGTAAACTGGTTGTACAGGTAACCTATCATCGTTGCGAACATGGCGACCATGACGCCGGGGTAAACCCAGTAGAACAGGTGTGCGCCCCAGCCCGTGGCCAGCTTGGAAAAGCGGGCAGCGGAGACCGCACCCCTCTTGTGCTTGCCGCCGTTACTGTCTATGAACGCCTTTTCCGCAAAATATGCCGCGCTGGCAAACCCGGCCTCAGGGTATATGCGCGCCAGCTCGGAATAAGAAAGGGCTGTCAGGAAAGCGACTGCCAGCGCCGCCACGATGCCTGGCCATATGTCGGATGCCACCGATGTCCCGCCAGGCGCTGTCGCGGAGGCCTGCATCTGGTAAGTGATCCACAGAAACGCTCCTGGCGCTATCAGAGCCATGGCGTTCATTGCGGCGCCCATTAATCCCAGCGTGGGCACTATTTTTGGTGTACTACTCTGTTCGGCCATTTTCAGTGTTCCTCCTTTGAAATATGCAAAAAAATGATTCTTATCCCTTTATCTGCTGCCCAGTTGTATCACCAGGCCGCCCGCGACTATCAAAACAAGCCCCAGCCAGGTGGTGTTGGCGATGTCCTCTTTGAACACAAAGTGCCCGGCCATGACGCTTACGACGGCGAAGACCCCCACATAAACGCCAAGCAGCTTCGAGAAATCCCATCTCACCATGTTTACCGTGAGCCCGTAAAACCCCAGCACGCCAAAGCCGGCTACGATCAGGCTGAGGCCGCCAGACCTCAGCCCCCGCCGTATCAGGGCGTCTCCGCCCACCTCCATAACGGCGGCTGCAAGGAAAATGCTCCAGGCGATCAGCGGCATGGCGATTTTTCGCTCCTGCCTGCCGGGACCATGGCAAAAAGGCCCTTGCTTACCATGTGTACATCACTCCAAGCGCCAGCGTGTCCTGCTGCTTGCGGGTGTTGTTTGCGAAAGTGGCCGCATTGGACCAGTCGTGCCTGTACTCCGGCCGGAGTAACAGGTTCTTGGCCAGGGTGCACTGGACGGTAAGCGTGACCTCCTTCAGGTTCTGCACGAAGCCGGTCCTGAAACCCTGCGGGTCCTTGAATTCCTCGGCCCTTATGGTGCCGCTCCACTTGTCCGTAAAGACGTAATTGGCGTAGACCGCCGCGCCGTACCATTTGGCGTCTTCGTTAAGGCTGTTGGGATTGGTGGGGCTGCCTTTCTCCCAGCCGTAGTCGGTGTTCGCAACCAGGGTCAGGTTCTTGGCCGGGCAGACCGAGCCCACCCAATCAAACAAAAACCTGTTGTCGTGGTTGTCGTTTTTTTCCTCCGGGCCATAAAGGAAATTGAAGACCAGGCTCGAAGATGAAGAAGGCGTGACGGTCGTGGAAAGGCCGTATGTCTTGCCAACGTTGTTGTCCACCTCGTCGTCCCAGCCGTTTAATATGTATGCGTTTGCCGAAAGCGCCTTGCTGAATGAGTAGCCCGCCATGAACCCGGTGTGGGTGAACGGTATGGCGTAGTTGAACAGGAAGGAGCGCGAGTAATTATAGTCCCCGCTTGCCTCTATCACCTCCTCGCCGGTGAAGGTGACGAACTTCCCGAACTGAAGCGTAAGGCCGCTGCCTATGGGCGCCACATAATCAATGTACGCCTCTGTAAGGTCGAAGGGCAGGTCCGTGTCGCTTGCGCCAAGGCCGTTAGAGTGTATGAACTTTGCCGTTTCCCCGGCAGCGAGCTTCAGTTTGAAGCCCACGTGGCCCAGCGAGGGGGCCTTCAGGAACTGAAGCTCCGCCAAATCTAGAGTAAAGCTGTTTCCGCTGTGGTCGAAAACCCTCCAGTCATTAGTGTCCGCCCCCCTTAAATTGCCGGTGTAGCCGCCCTGGAGATAGACGCTTAAGCCAAGGGCCTGTTTGATGGCGTCCACTGAGCCCGGCTTCGCTGCGTCATCGCCGAAGGCGGTTGTAAGTCCCAAAAGCAGGACGCAGATAAAAACAAGACCGCAGGTGAAAATTTTTTTCTTCATGACTTTTTCCATTCCTCTCGTTAGTTGTGGAAACAAAAAACTAAAAGGTCTGCGGCAGTCAAAGACCGCCGCCTGATTCCGTGCTGTTTTCTTCGCTTGCGCCTTCCTCTGTCACCTCTTTTCTGATCCGTATACCGTATTTTTTGAGCCTGTAGTTGAACATCCTCTCCGAAAGCCCGAGCATCCTTGCCGCCCTGGACTTTATCCAACCTGCATCTCTGAGGGCGCTTTTTATTTCAGACCTCTCCAACTCCTCAATCTTTTCCTTCAAGGCCATCCTGGTATTCATGAAATGCAATATACGCCAAAACCGTGCCAGGTTATAAGTCTTTGAAAATGCACCATTTTAAGTAAGGGCCGCCGATTTCAAAAATGTTGGCATTTACATTTTTGTGATCACAAAATCGTATATTGGCAAGCGGTTTGATATGGCATAAGGGTATGCCCTGGAAATAAAGACGGCAACTGGAAAATAAAAATGCTGACCGGGTTGAACTGCGAAATAGTCCTGCGGTTTTTTAACAAACGCCACATGCAACCGGATCGAGTGGAATTGCTTTTTCGCGTTGCCGGTCTATAAGGATGAGATGCAGCAAAAAAGTATTGACAGCTTACCGCATTGTAAGAGAGGATATTCCATAGGAATGAAAGTCCTTATACTAAAGAACATCCCCGTCGAGGGGCCGGGCACCATAGAGGATTACCTGAGGCAGCAGGCGGTCCCCTGCGAGACGGTCGAGCTGTTTGAGGGCAGGGAGCCTGAAAGACCTCTGGCGGACTACTCGCACCTCATAATGATGGGCGGCCCGATGGCGGTCTACGAGATGCATCTGCACAATCATCTTGTGAGGGGGGCGGGCCTGATAGAGGGTTTCATAAAAGATGGCAAGCCGGTCCTCGGGGTGTGCCTCGGAGCGCAGATGATAGCCCATGTCCTTGGCGCCAGGGTATATGCCGGAGGCCAGAAGGAAGTGGGCTGGTATGAAGTTGACATCACGCCCGAGGGGATGAAAGACAAAGTTTTCAAAAACCTTTCGGTGGAGGGCGGCCCGAAGGCGGAGGTCTTTCAGTGGCACGGCGATACCTTCGACCTTCCAAATGGGGCGGTAAGGCTCGCCTCCTCCCCCGCCTACGAAAACCAGGCCTTCAGGTGGGGTGAAAGCGTCTATGCGCTTCAGTTCCATATAGAGGTCACCCCTCCGATAATCACGGAGTGGTTCGCCGGAGAAAAGGACTTCTTCGAAACCCAGAAGCTTTTCAAAAAGACGATCGATGTCTACCCCGATTACTCCAGGCGCGCCCTGGGGTTTTATGGCAGTTTTTTTCGATTTTGAGATAGGTTCCAGTTTTTTCCCCTTCGCCGTTTCCGTGCCGCGCAGGATGGCCTCCCGCTAGCCTTTTCTGTTAAATTAATAGCAAAATGCGCTTTTCTTTTTCAATTTTCGCAGACCTGAAAAAGGACTTCAGGGCCGTGTTCGACAAGGACCCGGCCGCGGTGAACGGCCTGCAGGTGTTCCTCTTTTATCCGGGGTTTCACGCCATAGTGCTACACCGTATTGCCCACGGCCTGCGCGGGCTTGGCGTGCCGTTTCTGCCGAGGCTCATCGCCTTTGTTTCCCGGGCGCTGACGGGCATTGAGATACATCCGGCCGCAAAGATAGGCCCAGGTTTCTTCATAGACCACGGGATGGGTGTGGTGATCGGCGAGACGGCGGAAATAGGCGAGGGATGCCTGCTGTACCAGGGTGTGACGCTCGGGGGCACGGGCAAGGAAAAGGGCAAGAGACACCCTACCCTGGGGAGCCATGTGGTTGTGGGCGCGGGGGCCAAGGTGCTTGGGCCGATCACCATAGGGGATTATGTTAAGATAGGGGCTAATTCCGTTGTGCTCAAGTCCGTTCCTGAGGATTCCATAGTGGTGGGAGTGCCGGGGCGGATCGTGAAGCGGAAGGTCCTCAGGGTCCACCAGGACGGGCTTGAAGAGGTGCTTGACCATATACGCATGCCCGACCCCTACGAGGAGAAGTTCTCCTCCATCGAGGGGCAACTGCAGGAAATTCTTGGGAAGATGGAAAGGCTTGGAGGAAAGGGAGGACCTTCTTTGAAGATATACAATACCCTCACAGGCAGGAAAGAGACTTTTTCCCCGCTTACCCCTGGCACTGTGAACATGTACGTCTGCGGCGTGACCGTGTACGACGTCTGCCATATAGGGCATGCCAGGAGCGCGGTCGTCTTCGACACCATCAGGAGATATTTCCGTTACAGGGGATTCGGCATACGCTTCGTTAAAAACTTCACGGACATAGACGACAAGATAATTGGCAGGGCTGCAAAGGAAGGCATCCCCTGGGACCAGGTAGCCAAAAAGTACATAGAAAAATATTATGAGGACATGCACAGGCTTGGCGTGGAGGACGCGGATCTGGAGCCCCGGGCAACGGGCCACATCCCGGAGATAATAGATATCGTGAAGGGCCTTGTGGAAAAAGGCCACGCCTATGTAATGGAAGGCGACGTGTATTTTTCCGTTCCGAGTTTCCCCGGGTATGGGAAGCTCTCCGGAAGGCGGCTTGAGGATATGCTTGCGGGGGCCAGGGTGGAAGTGGACGAGAGAAAGAAAAACCCCATGGACTTCGCCCTCTGGAAGTCCTCGAAAGAGGGAGAGCCCGCCTGGGGCAGCCCGTGGGGGCCGGGACGGCCCGGCTGGCATATCGAATGCTCGGCGATGGTGCTCAAGCACCTGGGCGAGACCATAGACATTCATGCCGGCGGGGCGGACCTCGTCTTCCCTCACCATGAAAACGAGATCGCCCAGTCGGAGGCATACACCGGGAAACCTTTCGTGCGGTACTGGATGCACAACGGGTTCATAACGGTCAATAAGGAAAAGATGTCTAAAAGCCTGGGGAACTTCTTTACCCTGGAGGAGATACTTGAGAGGTTCGACGCGGAAAGCGTAAGGCTTTTCCTCCTGCAGACCCACTACAGAAGCCCCATAGAGTTCTCAAACGAGCCGCTTGAGGAGGCGGAGCACACGCTTGAGCGTTTCTATCAGAGCCTTGAGCGTCTGGAAGACTTTCTGACGGCGGGTTCCCAGGGGAAAAAGGAGTGCGTCCCGGCCGGTTTCGAGGAGGCTGAAGGAGTCCTTGCCTCCTTCAGGGAGCGTTTCATGCAGGCGATGGACGACGACTTCAACACGGCGCTTGCCATAGGGCACATATTCGAGCTGGTCAAGGAGATAAACCGGTTTCTGGACGCCAGACCCGCCGGGCCAAAGGCCGAGGGGCTTATGTCCAGGGCCAAAAGGGAGCTGGCGGAGGCGGCAGGCGTGCTTAATGTCTTTGGCAGGACCCCCGCACAGTGGCAGAGGGCGCTCCTGCGGATAAAAAAATTAGGCATGGACGAGGCAGCCATAGAAAAGCTGATAGAGGAGAGGCGGCAGGCAAGGGCGCAAAAGGACTGGGCGCGGGCCGATGCGATCCGCGCAAACCTGGATGAAAAGGGCATCACGCTTGAAGACAAGGCCGGTTCAACCGCTTGGCGGGTGAAGATCTAGAGTGATGTCCTAAAAGTTTTTAGCATTAATTTGTTGTCATTCCCGCAAGCGTAGCGCGTCTGGAATCTGTTCTTAAGGCTGATTCCGCCCGTTTTTTATTTGTAACCAAAATAAAATCGGGCCGGAATCCAGTGACGTTAAGAAATTTGCGAAAAGGCCACTCATTTTTGTCTTGTTTGGAATCTTTCTTAAGAAGGACGCCCTGCGGCGCTAAAAAGGGACGAGCGACCTTGCCGCTTCAAGCACTTCTTCCGCGCTTATCCCCTGAAGGCACCTGAAATCATATTTTTTCCGGCACTGAAGTGGCTCCGGAGAATACCTGAAGCAGGGCTCGCATCCTGCCCCCGGGTTTTGCACCACCTTCGTCCGCTCCCCCCACGGGGAAACCCATCCGGGATTGGTCGGTCCGAATATCCCCACCGTGGGCACCTTCAGGGCCGCGGAAAGATGCATCAGTCCCGAGTCGTTTGAAATGAAAAGGCCGCACCGCTTCATAAGCGCGGCCGTCTGTCTTATCCCGCGCGTATCCACCGCACGGACCCGGGAAGCTCCGCGCGAACACCCTCGCTTTATATCTTCTTTAATGCCTGCTTCCTCCGTGCCGCCAAATATAAGGAACCTGCTTGCCGGGGAAATGGCCGCGATCATATCTATCAGCACGGAGAACCTTTGGGCTGGCCATCTCTTGTTCACGTGCTCTTTGAAAGCGCTTGTGCCAGGATGGAACCCCACGATCAGTGCCTTTTCATCTTCGGATATCCCTTTCTCCCTGAGCCAGAGCGCCGCCTCCTTCTCCTCTTCTTCCGTCAGAAATATCTCCATCGGATACGGGCACGGGTCCTTTATGCCCAGGAAGCCAAGGAGCCGGAGGTTTTCCTCCACGTTGTGCAGGTTGTCATCTTCCATGAAGGTGCGGTTTTTGAGGAAGTTCAATTCCTTTATGTTCCGCTTCACATATGTATGCCCGATGCGCACGGGACAGCCCGAAAGAAACGAGGCCAGGTTGTAATCGCGGCGGTTTGAAGGGTAGAAGTTGATGGCGATATCGTACCTGCCCCTTAGCCCCAGGATGAACCTGGCGCCTGCCAGCCTGCCTGCCTCAAGGAACGGAAAATAAATGTTTTCATCCACGTTCGGGTTTTTTATGAGCACATCCCTTGTGGTTTTGAACATGTGCAGATACGTCAGACTGGCGGAGGGGAGCTTTTCCTTTATGTTCCTTAAGGCCGGGGTTGTCATCAGCACATCCCCTATGCCGTAAAGGGGCAAGGCCAGTATCTTCATGTTTTTAGGCTTATCCATCCGGTCCATTTTAAATTTAACATTTTTGGGGAAATCATTTTCTGGGGCTCTTGGTTTGAACTTGTAATACTGCTGAAAGCAGAGGGGAAATACCGGCTTTCGCTCTTTGGGCCTCAATCAGGCATTTCCCCTGGGGAATTGATTTTAAAAATCCTTGAATGTAGTATAAACTTGATATAATTAAGCTTTTAAAGGAGGTGTGGACATGTTTACAGCACTTGCTTGGGCGGCGGCGCCGGGTGCGCCCGCGGGGGGACCCGGCAGCATGTTTACCAGTTTTCTTCCGCTCATACTTATTTTCGTAATATTCTATTTTCTTCTCATCAGGCCTCAGCAAAAAAAGGCGAAAGAGCACAGACAGATGCTGGACGCCCTTAAAAAAGGGGACAAGGTGGTTACCCAGGGCGGCATATACGGCGTGGTGGACCAGGTTGAGCAGCACACGCTTATGCTCAAGATAGCCGAGAACGTGAAGGTGAAAGTTGGCAAAGCCTATATCGCCGCAGTCAGGCCGGAAAAAGAACCGGAGTAACAACGGCAGCAACGGATTCCACGGCATCGTGGACTCCGTTCTTCAAAACCGGAAAGCCG
>JAKAJM010000100.1 GCA_021813765.1 Nitrospirota bacterium | reverse complement strand
GAACTCCCCTTCCGCGTGGATTATCTTGGCCCTCCTGTCCCTTTCTGCCTCCGCCTGCCTGGCTATCGCGCGGACAATCTCCTGGGGGATGTCCACGTTTTTGACCTCGACCGCCGTCACCTTGATTCCCCAGGGCTCCGTCTGAGTGTCGATTACCTTCTGCAGGGCGGCGTTTAGCTCCTCCCGCTTGGCAAGGAGGTCATCGAGCTGACTTTGCCCAAGGATGCTCCTCAAGCTGGTCTGCGCGATCTGGCTGGTGGCGTAAAAAAAGTCTTCCACGTCCGTTATGGCCTTTACGGGGTCGACCACGCGAAAGTAAACAACTGCATTGACCTTCACGGTGATATTGTCCCTGGTTATCACGTCCTGGGACGGCACGTCCATAGTGACAGTCCTCAGGCCCACCCGGACCAGCTTGTCTATTATGGGCCATATTATTACGAGACCGGGTCCCTTGACCGGGATGACCCTTCCCAGCCTGAAGACGACTCCACGCTCGTATTCCTTGAGGATCTTGATCGCTGCGGATAAAAAATAGATGAAGAAGATGATGATCGCGATAACGCCCAGGGCCGAAGATGCCACCAGGTTCATTTCCCTGCCTCCTTGAATTCGGTATTTTTATTTTCCTGCGCCTTTTTTACCTTCAGTTTCAGTCCCTCTATGGAAACGACCTCGATCCTTTCGCCTGCCTTTATGGGCTCGTCGGACCAGGCGGACCACAGCTCCCCATGGACCCTTGCCATGCCCTGGCCGTCTATTTCGGTACTGGCAAGGCCAACCTCTCCTTTCAGCCCCTCAATGCCCGTAACCGGTTTTCTGAGCCTCGCCTGGACCGCAAGCCTCACCGTAAAATAGAAAAAAAGTACCGTTGCCGCAACCGCCGGAATGACGACGGCAAAGGAAAGCTGAAGCAGGGGCCCGCCGCCTTCAAAAAGCATCATGGAGCCTATTACCATTGAGATTATGCCTCCCACGGTCAGGGCCCCGTGGGAGGCGACCTTCACGTCAAGAATGAACATGACGATTGCAAGCAGGATCAAGAGGACCCCGGCATAATTTACGGGCAGCATCTGGAACGCGTAGAAAGCGGTTATAAGCGAGATGGCCCCTGTCACCCCGGGTAAAATGGCACCTGGGCTGATTATCTCAAAAAAGATGCCGTAAAAACCCAGAAGCATCAAAATATACGCCACGTTCGGGTCACTTAAGGCGGAAAGCACCTTAAGCCTGAAACCCATCTGTTTTACTGTGACCATCGCCCCCTTAGTGTGTATCACGGTCGGCCCGGCGGCGGTTGTGACCTTCATGCCGTCCAACTTTGTGATGAGACTGCCAAGGTCCGGGGCGATGAGGTTTATGACGCCGTTTTCAAGGGCCTCGCTGGCCGTGGACGATATGCTTTCCCTCACGGCCTGTTCGGCCCACTTTGCGTTTCTCCCCCTCATCTGGGCAATGGACTTTATATAGGCTGCGGCATCATTTGTAACCTTTTCCTCCATCGTCCTGCTCAGTTTTCCGCCTATCTCCACCGGGTGGGCCGCTCCTATGTTTGTTTCCGGGGCCATTGCTGCCACATGGGCTGCGAGGGTTATAAAAACCCCGGCCGAAGCCGCCCTGGCTCCGTTTGGCGCCACATAGACCACTACCGGCACGGCGCTTGCGTTTATGGATTTGATTATGGACCGCATCGAACTGTCCAGTCCGCCTGGCGTGTCCAGCTCGATTATAAGCGCCTGGGCGGCGGTCTCGTTTGCCAGCCTGATGTTGCTCTCGATGTACTGGCTGGCAACGGGGTTTATCACCCCGTCATAGCCCATAACGATGACACGGGGCCTGTGCTGCGCCGTGCGGGCCCGTGGCACGCAAACCAGAAACAGCAGGAAAGGGACTGAAAGCAGAAAGAAATAGCGTGCCCTGCACATGCTAATATTCTATCCCGACTTCCGCGTCAACAAAAGCGGAATTAAAAGGAAATCCGCCGCGAGGGCCTCGGGCCGGGACGAAAAAAAACTTCCCCGGATGAAGTGGCGGAGTTTTCTTTAAAAGAAAAGGCCTGGCTCCGGTTTGCATATTGGGCAAAATGGCTCCCCCATGTCCAGGGGGCAGATGTGTCCTCACCCGCCCTGGCAGGAGCAGTCATTTTCCGGCTCACCGCAGCAGGAGCATTTTTTCATGCCGGCTTCTTCATTTTCTTTCATGAGAAATTATAATCCGAGGCATGGACAAATTCAATTTTTTGCCCGTGGCCCATGGTGTTAGAATATCTATTATGAGAGAGGCCATGTTTTATGAAAAGACCCAGGGGCCCGCGGTCCGCTGCTTTCTGTGCGCCCACCGGTGTGTCATAGGGGAGGGCAAAAGAGGCATTTGCGCGGTCAGGGAAAACCGGGCTGGCACGCTATATTCCCTTGTTTACGGCAAGGTTGTCGCCATGAATGTGGACCCGATAGAAAAAAAACCCCTGTACCATTTCCTGCCCGGATCGCTCTCCTATTCCATAGCAACGGTAGGCTGCAATTTCAGGTGTGAGCACTGCCAGAACTATGAGATATCCCAGTGGCCTAGGGAAAGGCCGGACGTGGACATTCCCGGCATGGACATGACCCCGGAGGCCATAGTCTCCGCTGCGGGCCGGAGGGGCTGTAAAAGCATCGCGTATACCTACACCGAGCCCACCATTTTTCTGGAGTTCGCCCTTGACTGCGCCGTGCTGGCAAGAAAGAGCGGGATCAGGAATATTTTTGTGAGCAACGGGTTCATGACGCCCGAGAGCGCCGGCGCCATCGCCCCTTACCTGGACGCAAACAACATTGATCTGAAGGGCGATGAAAAATTTTATCGCGACATATGCCATGCAAGGGCCGCCCCGGTGAGGGATACAATCAGACTCATGAAGGAAAAAGGAGTGTGGGTGGAGGTTACAACGCTTGTCATTCCCGGTCATAACGACTCGGAGGATGTGTTGAGGGACATCGCCCGGTTCATCCGGGCAGTGGACCCCGACATCCCATGGCACGTAAGCCAGTTTTATCCGGCCTACCGGCTGCTCGACGCTCCGCCTACGCCGGTGGCCACCCTGAAGAAGGCAAGGGAGATAGGATTGCAGGAGGGGCTCAGGTACGTTTACCTGGGCAATGTGCCCGGGGAGGGCGGTGAAGACACTTGCTGCCCTCACTGCGGGGCGGTAGTGGTCTCAAGGAGCGGCTATCGCATACTCGATATGAGACTCAAGGGGACTGGCGTTTGCCCGGTGTGTTCCGGGGAGGTCAAAGGCAAATGGGGCATTGGCCCTGAAACGGGCAAGTAACCGGCATCGGCAGGCTCCTTGAATTACCGGGAGCCATGCAACCACAGGTTTGTAGACAGCCGGACATGATTATCGGCAGTATCTATAGGTTCTTGTATAATAAAACATAAAAGTGAAAAACATAAAAAACAAAAAATGAAAAACAAAATTAAAAAGATCATAAGGGGAGAGTAGATGTTCAAAAGCGAGAAGGCCATTGGCGAGCTTATCAGGCACATGAGGAAGTCCTCCGGCATGTCACAGATGGGGCTGGCGGACAAGATAGGGGTGTCATACCAGCAGGTCCAGAAATATGAAAAGGGCATAAACAAACTGAGCTTGTCCAGGCTGAAACAGATATCGGGAGCTCTCGGGGTGCCTGTAAGCGTTTTCCTGGAGGAGGAAGAGCCAGTCAGGACGGGCGAGGCAAGGGCCGTCCATGCGGCCCTCCTGAACGACGAGGCGAAACTGCTCATGTTGTTCAGGAGGCTTCACAGCAAGAAGCTCAAACACGGCTTCATAGAGATGCTTGAGGACGTTGTGAGGATATCAGGGAACAAAAAGTCCTGAAAAAGAAAAAAATAAAGCAGGTATCAAAAAGACTCAAAGGTCTGCGGTCATGAGCACGGCGTCTTCGAAGGGTTCGATATAATAGGCTTTTCTTCGTCCTGCTTCGTAAAACCCAAGTTTTTCGTAGAGTTGCCGCGCGCTATTGTTGGATGCCCGGACCTCCAGGTAGGCCACTGTGCATTGTCTCTGTCTCAGCATTTCCAGCACAAGTTTCATAAGGTGCGTTCCTATTCCTTTGCGCATGTGGTCCCGATGCACGGTAACATTAAGGATGTGTCCCTCGTGGAACCGGTAGTTTGCGAGGATATAGCCCACGACCTTGCCTTCCAGAATGGCGACAAGGGCGATCGAATAAGGGTTGTAGATCTCATTTTTAAAAGAGGTTGAAGACCATGGGGTGCTGTAGGACTGCCGTTCTATCGCAAGCACATCGTCAAGATGACGGCTTCCCATCTGCTCGACGATCAACTGTTCGACTGCCATTTGAGCTCAGCCTCTGATTTCCTGATGTAAAAAGGGGTAAGTGTCTCAGGGTCGGCAAAAAGCCCTTTGCACGCCATTTGCGCTCCTACCAGAGCGACATTGGCTGCTGAAGGGGCCATAAGCGGCGGCGGGGCAAAAAGTGCCTGCCCGCCGATTGCACTTCTGAACTCTTCCCTGTATATGGTTGCACCCTCGCCCATTAGAATGATTTTATCATGTCCCTGGCCAAGGACTTCTCTTGCCATCGTTATCCATTTCCCCGGAGAAAGGACAGCCTCGGGCACTATCCGCTCAAACGAGCCGCCCTTCCACAGAAATATTCCGCCGTAGAGCTCGCCTTTTCTGGCGTCAAGGAGGGGGCAGACCGGAATATGGCTGAAAGGGAAATGCCAGGCAAAGGCCTCTAGTGTATGTACGGCAACTACTTTTTTTGCCCCGCCGGACGCAAATGCCATCCCTTTTACAAGGGCGATCCCCACTCTGAGCCCGGTGAACGAGCCGGGGCCTTGCGAGACGGCAAGGATGTCTATCTGCCCAAGCTCAAGGTCCGCCTGCTTAAGCAGGTAATCGAGCCCGGGCAAAAGCCGCTCCGAATGCGTGGTCTTTACGTTCAGTCTTAGCTCGGCGATAAGCCGGTCTTCGTCTGCAAGAGCGACACCGCCGTTCATAGTGGCTGTCTCAACTGCCAGAACTATCATATCTGCCCCTGATTTAAAAGGATTTTTTTAAATATCTTACCTGAATTGTCTCATTTTTTTTAATGCATTGTCAGGCAGGCGCGGTTGCGGTTACTGCCCCTGATGTGGCAAACTACTGTGAAACATAAATTGGAAGGTCTGTGCTTAATAAATTAAGATAAAAAAAAAGGAGAACATGATATTTATGCGCCGCAAAATATCTTTGGCATTCATCGTATTTGCCCTGCTTGTGCTGGCTGCCGCATGCTCAAAAAAGCCGGCCGCCCTGGTGAACGGGGAAAAGATAACGAGAAGTGATCTGGACAAGGCCGTGGCGTTAAGGCTGGGGCCTTCGGCAGCCACGATGAAAGATTCTGATAAGCAAGCCGCCAGGTCCCGGATACTTCAGCAACTCATCGCGGAAACTCTTGTCGTCCAGGAGGCCAAGGCCAAAGGTGTTACTATCAGCGATCAGGAAGTAGACGGCCAGCTTGCGCGCCTTACCCAGTCCTATGGCAAGGAAGCGCTTGAAAAACAGTTAAAAGACTCGAATATCGGCATGCATACGTTCAGACATGAGCTTAAGGTCCGCATGTTAACGGAAAAACTGATGGCCAGCATCGTGCCCGACGGGTCGGTCACCGATGAGGATGCCATGAATTTCTACAAAAGCAAGTCTTCCATGTTCAGGGCACCGGAGCGGGTAAACATAAGGATGGTGCAGGTCCCCACTCTTGAGGAGGCGGACAAGATAGCTGGCCAGATGAAATCCGGAGGATTTGACCGGACCGCAGACAAATATCTCAGCTCAAAAACCGTTGGAGTAGGCGACTATAGCTGGACGCCGGTCAATATTTATGGCCCGGATATGGACAAGACGCTCTCCTCTCTTAAGGTGGGCTCTTTCGGTGGGCCCTATAAAACACATGACGGCTATCTGCTTATCAGCCTTAAGGGAAGGAAGCCGTCTTCCACAATGGGTTTTAGCCAGGTGAAGGACCAGATAAAATCAATGCTCCTTGGCCAGAAAAGGCAGCAGGCCTTCATGGCCATGATCGCCAAGGAAAAGGCCGCGGCGAACATAAAGATCTACAATTGAAAAAGGTCTTTTTTTCTCTTCTTACCGTTCTACTTCTTCTGCCGGCAGGGGTATATGCTGAAACGCCCTTTGTACTGGACAAGATAGTGGCGGTCGTGAACAATCAGGTTATTACGTGGTCCGAGCTTTACCAGGCCATGGAGTTCGATTACAGCAGGCAGATAAGCTCTCTTTCCGCACAGGAAAAAAGAAAGTTCCTTAAGGCCCATGAGGCGGCCTATCTGGACAAGATGATAGACATGACGCTTCAGGTCCAGGAGGCCAAGAAGTTGAAAATGAGCGTGGACAGCAAGGAGCTGGAC
>JAKAJM010000099.1 GCA_021813765.1 Nitrospirota bacterium | reverse complement strand
GACATGCACACGCCGTTACCGAGGGGCCTGGACCTGGATGATTACCTCTGCATAAAGACAAACAGAGTGGTAAAAAACGATAACACGGTTTCCCTTAACGGGAAGCTGTTCCAAATAGAGGAGCCGATTAATGCGACACATGTCGAATTCCAGGAACGGCTGCTGATAAAAACAGCGGGCAGGAGCCTCAGATATACCGGGATCAAGCAGGCCCCAAAGCCCGCAAAGAAAGTAAAACCCAGGATGCGGCGGGAGGATGCTCCCCAAAAATCTACTCATCCATGGATCAAACTGGGCATCAAGCCAAAGAAAAACTGGCGGCCCTATGCGTATTAACAAAAGAGGACATTTCTACTTGGCCTTGACACTACACTACTAGAAATTTGCAAAAAAGGCCGGAAGTAAATTATTATTCATTAGCTCGACTTGGTGCTACTTAAAGCGCATGGAGGGGGTTCTTGCAGCCGGAAACCAATTACGATGTCTGTTTGATCGGCAGACTGGGCTGTGAATCTTGCCAGCCACAGAGATATCCTTTACGTGTTTTGCTTTCAGTTTCCGCAATATCTTGCGACAATACGGGTTGTCCATGAATTTCAGGTGAAGCGCCAGAGAATTAAGGGGTATTTTGGAATTCAATAGATTTGCAGGCGAGTACCGCAGGATCCATTCTAAAAACACAAAGCTGACCGGCGCGGGCAGAGATTACTTCAGCGAGCACAAAGTGTGCGAGATGAAAAAACAGCTTAAAGGTTGCGCCTTAAACAGGATTCTCGCTTTAGGCTGCGGAGATGCTGACAGCACGGTTTTTTTAAAAAAATATTTTCAAGCTCCCGAAGTCCACGGCCTGGACCCATCAAGGCAAAGCATCGAAGCCGCAAAAGCCCGGCGCTTGTCCGGCTGGCACTTTATAGAAGGAAAGGCCGAGAATGGGCCTTCTTTTCCGGACGGGTATTTCGACCTTGTGTTCGTTTCCTGCGTCATGCACCACAGCGATAATGAACAACACCCCGGTATACTGAAGGAACTTGCCAGGGTGTGTGGGGAAAAATCCAGCTTGTTCATTTTTGAGCATAACCCCAGGAACCCGGTTACGCGGTTGTTTGTAAAAAATGCGTCTTTGATGAGGACGCTGAGCTTATAGACGCTGGGTCCTTAAAGCGCGTTTTCGAGGTGATGAAGGGTTTTGAGACCATGCGAATACAGTATAAGATCTTCATGCCCCCGTTATCTTTTTTTCAGGGCTTTCTTGTTCACCAAAAACTGGCTGCTTTGGCTCCCCTTTGGCGGTCAGTACTATATTCATGCGGTAAAGCAATAGCCTATGGATAAAGAAAAAAACCTCAAGGTGTCCCTGGTAATACCCTGTTTCAACGAGGAGTCCGTTATCCCGGAGACGTACTCCAGGCTTAAAAAGATAGTTTCACTGTATCCGAAACACGAGCTTCTGTTTGTTGATGACGGAAGCCTGGACAATACCATGTGCGTTCTGGAGGAAATTGCAAAGGCCGATGCCAACGTAAAGGTGCTCAGTTTTTCGAGGAATTTCGGGCATCAGCCTGCGGTCTCCGCAGGGCTCCAGCACTGCACGGGCGACGTTGCGATAATAATGGACGCCGACCTGCAGGACCCTCCGGAGGTCATTCCTAAAATGATAGACAAATACCGGCAGGAGCAATGCAACGTGGTGTATGGCGTGAGAGACGAACGGTTGGGGGAAGGCATTTTCAAAAAGATTACCGCCAAGCTCTTCTATAGGTTCATAAAAAATTTGGCGGAAATCGACCTGCCCCTGGACGCAGGAGATTTCCGCCTGGTGGACAGGAAGGTAATAGCCGTATTTAAAAGCCTGAATGAAAAAAACAAGTATATCAGAGGGATCATAAGCTGGGTAGGCTTCAGGCAGGCGCCGATCCATTACACCAGGGACTCCCGTTTTGCAGGCAAGACAAAGTATTCGCTTTCAAAGATGGCTAAGTTCGCCCAGTTGGCCCTCTTCTACTTCACCAAGAAACCGTTGATGCTGCCTTTATATTTGGGCCTTTTTTCTTTTTTTGTTGGGATCATTTTAACGGCCTATGCTCTTGTTGCGAAGTTTTCCAGCGGGTTGGCCACTGTTCCAGGTTGGGCCTCCACCCTTATAGTTATCATATTTTTTGGCGGAGTACAGCTTATAATCACAGGGATACTGGGCGGATACATCGGGAGCATCTTCGATGAAGTGAAAAACAGGCCGGAGTACATAATAGACCGCAAGATAAATTTTTGATAAAAAAGCGTACTTTGTTTCCCTTGTGGTGTCTTTCTTGTTTTCTGGACACGGCCTTTTCGTCCGCCTTTGCGATGTCGCATAATTTTTCTGTTTCACCAGCCGGGTGCCAGGCCACAGCGGCATTTTTGCTAGGTCTGGATTGAGACATCCACCAATTTGTTCCTGGGGTTTGATATGTACGTTCCAGATAAGAGTTAATTAGTTTCTATTGCGGATGAATTTTGGCAAAAAAGAAGCCCGCTCCTTTTATAATTGGCAAGTCAATCACCGAGAGGAAAGGAGCAGGCCTTTGCGAACAAAATCGCTGAAACAAGAATACCTGGACTTTAGCGGGAAATCAAATCTGAAGGTGGTGCGGGAGTACCGGGCGAAATACGAGGCGATAGGCCGGATACTTGAAGCAACGCCGGAGATATTGAATTTAGCACATAAGGATTTCAGCAAGTCCCTTTCCAAATCGAAATACGGCAGAGGTGGCTATACCTCGGAGCAAATGATTCGCTCAATCATCGTGATGTTCACGAAGGAAAGGATTATAGAGATACGGTCATATCCGTGGAGAACAGCGTATTCTTGCGGGGCTTTATCAAACTTGGGAATAAGCCCATGACGGATTTCACGTTTTTATGCAATGCGTTTACGGCCCTATCGGATAAGACGTGGCTGGCGATAAACAGGGCTCTATGCGGGTATGCCAAAAGCGAAAAGAAGATCACGGCTTAAAAGCGATGGCGGTTGCGTCGGAGCTTAACGCTATCTGCCGGTAGCAAAAAAAATAACGAATCAGGCTGAAAGGCGCGTAATCAACGGAGGACAGGTCCCTTCGGCAGAAAAAGTGTTCAGCCTTTTTGAGGACCAGGACCACACGGAACTCTTAAAAAGAGGCAAGGCTGGCAAGCCTATAGAGTTTGGGCATAAGGTTTTACTGGTCGGGACTGGCGAGAAATTTATCATTCACATGAAACGATGGCCAAACAAAGAGCAGACAAGGATCTGGCACAAGAGAGCCTGAACGCGCAAAGCGAGGTGTTCGAGTGCAGTCCCGCCGTGTTGGCAGGGGATAAGGGTTTTATGAAAGCGGGCAACAGATCAACGAGCTTTCAAAAAAAGCCAGCGTGGTGTCGATCTGCAAGAAAGGCAGGCGCACCGCCGAAGAAGACGAAAGAAAAAGCACGGAAGAGTTCAAGGCTGGCCAGCGGTTCCGGGCTGGCATAGAGGGAACGATCTCAGCCTTAAAACGGGCCTATAAGCTCGGCAGGTGCCTTTTTGAGGGATTTAAAATTTTGCCTCTAGCGTTGGGGGCGCCGTCTTCTGCCATAACCTGATAGTTCTAGCAGGACGCAAGAAAAAACGGACTGGCAATGGGGGCATTTTCAGGGGGTTCCGGGAGAGGTGTTTTCAAAAAGGGTGCAAAAGGACCGATTTAAACGGGAGTTTATGATTGGAACCATTTGACCTGAGAAAAAAGCCGTTCAGGAAATGATAACGGAAAAAGTTGAACTTCAAAAAAAGGCTTTAGCAACAGAATCTAATTAGGGATTGGCGCGTAAAGGAAATAGTCTTCGCGGCCTAGCCCGTAGGCGTGCGTATACGACTTTATGAGAACGTAATCTTCTGAATAGGGCAAGCTTAACGGATAGCTCAAAAGCAGGAGGTAATCCCTTTTGCCTGGGAAATAGTACGAGATTTCTGAGAGGAGCTGCTTATTGCTTGGGTACGAATACGAATGGTTTACAATAAATGAACCGTATTTTTCCGTAGCCGCGTACCAGAAGCGCGTATCTCGGGGGAGGAACGCCAGCGGTGTTAGGCATGCCCCCTGCCTGTCGGCAATTATTGTGTAACCGTTAGCGCCTGATTCCTTTATGAATTCAGCCATCTGTTTCCCTTCTGAAAAAGGGAGCTTGTAATCGAGAACGTCGAAATGATAAGCGACCAAAAAAGTGGACAGGAGGGACGCCGTGATAAGGAAAAGGGCCGCTTTCCTGATGACCGGCTCCTTCTCCTGCGCGGCCCCGTAATAAATGCCAAGCCATAGATTAAAAAGGAGCAGGACCAGAATGAGCCCCTGATGCATGGGTCCGAAATATCCGTGTTGTTTTACTATGAATATGTACCAAAGCCAGACATAGCCGGCAAGAAAATTGATCAACAGTATCCGGCGCCCAAGCGCGAAAATCCCCGACAATAGAATTAAAATTGAAACAGGGACCAGCAATGGTTGTACAGGTTTAATCGTTATATGTTGAACATACGGGAAAAAAGGGCCCTTTAAAATAAGCGGAATATAAGCTAAATTCGGGACGCCGCCCAGCCCTGACTGCGCATTATCGGGCGCCGGCCAGAGCGACCAAACACAGACCAGCGCGCCCAATACCATTATGACTATTGCGGCATAGTATTTTATTTCTCCCCCGGAAGGGCGCACTCTTCCGAATAACTCATAAACAAAAATAAACAGAAGCATTGCCGCCGGCACAAAACTGTGGACATTCGTATTAAACAATAAAAAAACCAGGGTCGCAAAGATCAACGGCTTTTTGAAACGGCTCCCATAAACGGCAGCTATTGCGAATAAAAGCAGGACCGAGATCGAATAATTCCTTGCAATCACCGCATACTCATAAGACATCAAGTAAGAAAACGCAAACGCAAATTTCAAGAGCCGGGAAAAGGGAGCATATTTCAGAAAGATAAAAACAGCGGCTGATGCAATTGCCCAATTCAGGACCTGTTCTGAAAAAAAGGGCAGCCGCAACAGGGCAAGGAAGTGAAGAAGCATATACCACAGCACCGGAGTGCCTTCATAATTCAGCATATGGAAAATACCCGGGATCGAAAGATTTTGTGCTATAAGCCATGGCTCCGCCTCGTCGCGCCAGGGTTCATGGTGAAACACGATAAAGAGAGTGAGTGCGGCATAGAGCGCAAAAACCCCATAGATGAAAACGTAATCAGAGAATTGACGCCGAAGTGGGGAAACAGCAGGGGCAGTATCGGAGCGCGGTGAAGCCCACAATTTCGCCTTATTAATTTCCGGTTGATTCATTTAAAATTGCAAGGTTGACGCCGCATTCAGTACGGGGCTTACCCCACTTTTGGTGGGAATGCCGGGATGGACAGGAAACTGAGCCCCTGAGCCAGCCAAGCCTCCAGGAACGCCTCCCTGCACGCGGCTTACCGATGCCGCTCTTACCATAAGGCATATGCCTTCGTCAAAGCCGCCGTTGTCAGCACTTTGTTGAGCCCCGTATCATTAATATATGTTATCAGATGATGTGCCGTAAAAGCATAATATTGGCCCTGTTAATTTTCCCGCTCGATGCGTTAATTTTTCCCGCAGAAAGCTTAACGATTATAACAAAATCGTAATGTGTAGTGTATAGGACATAAGTTAGGTCCTGAAAGGCGCCTTGTCCGTGCGGAATCGAAGGTGGCCCTAGGGCAACCCGGTGATGGACGCGGGGGCCTGCCCGCGGTAAACCGCCGGATTTTATCGCAGATCTGGACGAATGGGTGCGGCACTCGTACGACGATTTCGAGGTCAGCTCGTACCAGGATTACAGCTCGGTCACCATACCCGGATGTGTTACAGTCCAGTCCAAGCGGGGATGCCATATGAAATGCATTTACTGCTCCACTCCGTTTACGGAATGGACGGGCTGCCGCTCAAGAAAGATCGAGGACGTGGTAGGGGAAATGGGGGTTTACCTGAATGAAAAACGCGGCATCAAGCGGTTCTTTCTTGCTGACAACGTCTTTAATTTCCCGCTTTCAAACGCGAAGGACTTTTGCCGCGGCGTCATCAAAAGCGGGCTTTCCATCGAGTGGCAGGCCATCATAAACCCCGCCTATGGAGACGATGAACTGTTCAGCCTCATGCGCAGGGCGGGCTGCGTTTTCATGAGTCTCGGCAACGAGTCCGGAGTGGAGCCTGTGCTTAGAAACCTGGAAAAGGGGTTACGCTTAAGAAGGTCAGAGTAATGGCGGCCCTCGCGGGCACGACAAAAATACTCCGGTTTCCTGCTTCTGGGCGGGCCCGGAGAGAACCGGGACGCGGTAAGGCGGAGCGTGGAGTTCATGGAGGAGTTAGCCCCGGCGGTCGTTTCCATGAAAGCGGGCATCCGCATATATCCGGGCACCGGGCTGGAGAAGATCGCGTGCGAAGAGGAACAGGTAGCCCGGGACAGGACCTTTTTTTCCCCGCGTTCTACATGTCCCACGCTATAAGGGAATGGATATGGGACTACCTGGATGAGACGTGCAGGACCCTCGAGCGCTGGAGTGTCTGATCCCATGAATGGCGAACAACCCTCAGAACTCG
>JAKAJM010000028.1 GCA_021813765.1 Nitrospirota bacterium | reverse complement strand
AGCTTTTGCCTAGACCTGGAATTTGCCAAAAGCGGTATCCCTGCGCCATAAAGATGGAACGGAAAATGCGGGGAAAAAGGAGGCGCTGCCAGAGTGTGGGACCGGCTGATTTTATGTTATCCTGAATCAGGAAGACCCATGAAAAAGAATGCTGTCCGAATTGATAAGGTATTCAGGATAACTGCGGGCATTGTCCTTGCCCTTCTGGCGGCGTTCGCGGGGATGCCCACTGGCGTCAGGGCGCTTCTCTTTTTGTTTGCTGCCGTAATGCTCTTTACCGGGATATTTGGCTTTTGACCGCTATGGAAGCCGCCGGGCATAAGCCCCCTCAGGAGTGGACGGGGGCCCGGAGGACCTACTTTGATCTTATGATAATAAGCGGGCCGAACTCCGTACGGATAAAATGAACGCCGGGCAGATCTACGGTACGATGGCGGACGCGGTGGTCATAGTACACCTCATCTGGATAGTCTTTCTCTTCGTGGGCGGTCTATGGGGAAGAAAATACCTTTCCGTGAGGGTTTTTCACATCTTCGGCCTGGCCCTGGCCTTCGTGGTGCAGGTCTTTGACATGTATTGCCCGCTTACCTATCTTGAGGTGTATCTCAGGCAAAAGGCAGCAAACAATCCTTATGGTGTGTACACGGGCTCCTTTCTTGCCCACTATGCAGAAAAGCTGGTTTATATAAACCTCTCCAGGGGGCTGATAGTCTTTTCAACCATCCTGCTTTGTGCGGTCAACGCCTTTTTTTACCTGAGGAAATGGAAGAGGGATAAAGTCCGCTAGAGGAAAAACGAGACAGAAAAACAAAAAAAGCAAAAAAAGATCAAAAGACCATTCTTATGATCCTGCCCACTATCGTCTCCAGGGGGAAGGACATGAGGACAAGAGGGACCATCGGGCCAACGGCGGCCGCCAGCAGCAGAATGAAATTTTTCAGGTCCATCGGTATGATGCGCATTTTCCGGATTATCTGGAAGCTGTTTGACAGGTCGGAGAGCGACTGTATGTCCGGGGTCCCAAGCGGAGAGCCCTCCGTGCTGCCCTTGATCCATTTTTGCGCAAAATCACGCGTATAGGCAGAGGCAAATGCGCCATATTCAAAAAGTCCTGTTTCCTTCAGATGGTAAAGCTTCCGGGTAAAAAGAAAAAGCGGGGCCGTGAAAAGCAGCACGGAAAGGAATATGAAACCTGCTATCAGAAACTTGAATGAAAAAAAGGAGGCCCCCTCAAAGACGATCTGCCTTGCCATGGCCGCGGAAATGACCGATGCGGCGGCAAAGGTAATGATGCCGAAGGGCTCCTGCCCCAGCGCCAGAAAGCCCAATCCTCCTGCCTGGTCCGGATGAATTGGATCGAGAGCCAGATCAATCCTGGAGACCCTCTGGAGAAACCAGGTCCAGACGGCCAGTCTCCATAGCCATAAATAAATAAAAAAACGATACAGGGGAAGGCTTACCGCGGCATACCACCAGCCCGCAGCGGTCCTCCGCATAACGGCTCCGGTTCCGGCAATTTGCCAGGTTGAGAAATGCGCCAGCTCCGCTGACAAACCGCCCAAAAGCCCGAGAAGGGCAAGTGCGAGCAAACACGCCATGGCCAAGGCCGAGTTGCCGAGCCTTGAGGCCTTTCCGTAGCTGGAACGGAAAGCACTCAGGTCCCGTCCACGGACCAGCCCGGACCTGACAAACTCCCGGGCAGTCAGGCCAAGTCTTTTGCCGACCGGGACCTCGGCAATCATTAACAGCGGGACGGCAACTAGAAACCGGATGTGAGAGGCAAAGTCAAGCAGAAACGGAACCCGGACAGCATCTCCCAAGGCAAGTCCCTGTGCCGCAGAGATAAGCAGCAGGGGAAGCCAGCAGATAAGGGCGCAGGCCGCAGCGGCCACCACGAGCCCGGCAGGACCCGGCCTTATCCATCCCCTGCGCGCAAGGAACTTACGGAGCGGTCCGTCGCCAATGAATGGGGCTCCCTCTAACGGATATTCCATTTTATCCCCTTCACCATCTTCCAATGAAAACGGGCAGCAATTTTTGCCTGCCTGGGCCATCACACTACCCATGGAACTATAAACACCGGCAAAGCGGCCCGCCTCTGTTTTCACCCTAACATACACTCAGGGCCTGTCAACCGCATAATCCGGACTTGCACCGGCTTTTTCATCACGCACGGCCGCATTTGGCTTCCGGTTAATGTTTTAAAAGAAAAAACTACAAAAGTTTTTTGCCTGGCAAGTTTGGCTCCCGCAAAGGTAAAATATAACGTCTTTTAAACGGGCGGCAATCCAGTCCAGGACACCAAATGGGATTAAAAACGAAGATAGAATCCATTCCCGGGGCCATTGACAAGGTCCCGAGGCCCGTCATTGCGGCCTTGGGCGTCGTTCTGGCGTTTCTTATCGGCGTGCTGGACCTGGTGACAGGATACGAGATAAACCTTTCATTTTTCTATCTGTTGCCGGTCCTCCTGCTCTCATGGAGGTTCGAGGGAAGCGTTCCAGTCGTTCTTATATCCGTCCTGTGCGTGTTCATCCAGTTTATGGCGGACATTATGGCGGGCCATGTCTATTCCAGTATTCTGATCCCGTTCTGGAACGGGGTCATGATGTTTGGCATTCTGCTGTCGATAGCCTATTCCTTTGCAGCGCTGAAAAAAGTGCTCCGCAGGGAAAGCGGGTTTGCCCGCATCGACTACCTGACGGAGGTCTCCAATGCCAGACATTTTTACGAACTTGCAAGCGTAGAGGCCGCAAGGTCTGCAAGATATCGCCGGCCCCTTTCAATAGCCGTAATGGACGTGGATAATTTCAAGTACGTCAACGATAATTTTGGCCATCCCGTGGGAGACCAGCTTCTCCAGACGGTAGCCAAAACTGTCCAGAAGACATTGAGGAAGACCGACACCATCGCGAGAATGGGGGGTGACGAGTTTGCCTTCCTTCTGCCCGAAACGAAAAGCAGTGCGGCAGTCGTGGCCATAAACAAAGTCAGGGACAATCTGTTGGCCGCCATGGAGAAGAAAGGATGGCCGGTGACTTTCAGCATTGGCGTTGTGAGCTGCAATGGAGGGCACCATCTGGACGTTTTGATGAAAATGGCCGATGATCTTATGTATACGGCGAAAAAAAGCGGAAAAAACATGATATGGCCGGGAGATTGCCCATGAAGATCGAATGCTATCTGTCTGCCGGATGCGGTTCTGAGGACGCCCTGCGCCGGAATATCGGCCTTGCGCTGGAGCTTGAAGGGATCAGTGCGGAGGTGGAATTCCACACGGCAAATGAAGAAAAGACGCTTGAACTGGGGCTTACCGGTTCCCCGTCCGTGTTCATAGGCGGACGGCAGTTGCAGCCACAGGGTGCCGTTGGATTTTCCTGAAGGATGTTTAGCGACGGGTCTGGAAGACTCACAAACGTGCCTTCGGTCGAGACCATAAGAGAAGCGCTAAGGAAAACATTCAAAGACCGGTAGGAAAAAAGGCGGGCGGGAGAAAATATTGCAATGTCCGGCACACGCAGTGGCAGTCAGCGTCCTACGTATACCCTTGAGTCCACTGCGGCGACGCCTTTGCCCTCGTCAAATACCAGAAGCGGATTTATCTCCATCTGCCTTATCTCCGGGAAATCCTCTATAAGCACAGAGAAGCGCAGGATCGCCTCTGACAGTGCCTTGATATCCCTTGGAGGCCGTCCCCTCCATCCCTTGAGAAGAGGAAGGCTCTTGAGCCCGGCCAGCATACGTTCCGGGTCCAGGGTGGTAAGTGGGTGAAGGGAAAAAGAGACATCTTTCATCAGCTCCACCTGTATGCCGCCGAGCCCGGCCATGACAAGCGGCCCGAAAGTCGGGTCCAACGTCATTCCCAGTATCATTTCCTGGCCTCCGTAGAGCATGGGCTGGATCATGGCGCCATCCATTTGGTCCGCCAGCCTCTGTTTAAGGCCCGAGAAGCCCCGCTTCACTTCTTCTTCAGAGCGCAGGTCCAGGAGCACTCCGTTTACGTCTGTCTTATGGATTATAGTGGAGGAGCGCAGCTTCATTGCAACAGGGAAGCCAATCTCCGCCGCCTTTCTTGAGGCCTCATCCTCGGTTAAGGCGACCTCCATCCGGGCAGCCGGTATCCCGTAACAGCCAAGCAGGGCAGAGCCCTCCTCCGGCAGGAGCCAGCCGCCTGCCGCAGTGGCGGCTTCCACCCTTTTTATTGCATTGGATACCAGCCTTCCGGCCTTTTCATTATTTATGTCCGGGAATTTGGGCGGCCTACCCTCCTCCGTGCTTAAAAACCTGAAATAATTATAGGCCCTGGCCAGCGCCTCTACCGCGTCTTCAGGAAAGATGTATGAAGGGATATTCCTGCCCGGGGCAAGCTCCAAATTCACCATCTGCTGTTCGCCCATCGTCATAAAACAGGCGATAACGGGTTTTTGCCCCCGGTAGCGCGCCATGGCCTCGCGCACTGACCTTGCCACTTCCTCTGGGCGCGTCACAAGAGGCGGTATATAGATCACAACCAGCGAATCTATGCCCGGGTCATCGAGCATGATGCCCATCGCCTTCCCGAAGGACTCCGCGGGGGCGGAGGCTATCATGTCCACCGGGTTGCCAAGGGCCGCCGCCTCAGGCAGAAACTCCCTGAGCCTGCCAAGCGTGGCGGCCGACAACGCCGGCACCTTGAGCCCCCAGTCCTCGCATGCGTCGGCGGCCAGCACTCCCGGCCCCCCGGCGTTTGTCAGTATCCCCACGTTTGGGCCTCTGGGCAACGGCTGGCTGGACAGGAACTTGGTGATGTTGAACATCTCCTCTATCTTGTCCACGCGTATCACCCCGGCCTGCCTGAACATGGCCTCCACGGCCACCTCGGCGGCGGCCAGCGCACCGGTGTGGGACGTGGCGGCCCTTGCGCCAACCTCCGATTTACCGCCCTTAACCGCCACTACCGGCTTTTTCCTTGAGACCCTGCGCGCGATGCGGCTGAACTTCCTTGGGTTGCCGAAGGACTCCATATACAGGGCGATTATGTCCGTGCTGTCGTCGTCCTCCCAGAACTCAAGCAGGTCGTTGCTTGATATGTCCATGCGGTTGCCAATGCTTACAAATGCGTTTATGCCAAGCGACATGCTCTTTGCGTAATCAAGCAGCGCAAGCCCCAACGCCCCGCTCTGAGAGCCGATGCTTATCCTTCCGCACGGCGGCATGTTTGGAGAGAATGTGGCATTAAGGCTGATGTCCGGATGGCAGTTCAGTATGCCCAGGCAGTTTGGCCCTATCACCCGCATTCCATATGAAAGAACCTTTTCAAGGAGCCTTTTTTCCCTTCGTTTCCCCTCGCTTCCGGACTCGCCAAAGCCTGCCGAGATGATCACGAGGCCCCATATGCCCTTTTTTCCGCATTCCTCCACAACATCAAGCACCATCTGCGCAGGCACCACGATCACGGCAAGGTCAACGTCGCCAGGCACATCCAGCACCGATGGGTACGAAAGCACCCCGTCGATTGAGGCCGCATTCGGGTTCACCGGGAACACGGTTCCCCTAAAGGAGCTGCGCAGAAAGTTCCTGAAAATTGCCCCGCCTACGTTCCGGGGGTTCCTGGAAGCCCCGACGACTGCCACGGTGCGCGGGTACAGGAGCTTTCTTACCCCGGCGGAGCGCGCTATGTGCTCCCTGTATGCCTGCCTTTTTGAAAATTCCTCCTGTTCCCTCAGGTCTATCGAATACTCGTAGGTACCCTCATCGAAGACCTTCTGGAACCTGAAACCGCTTTCCTCGAACACCTCCGTCATGCGGGTGTTCTCCGGTATCACGCGTGCCACGAAGCGGTTTATCTTGTAATGCAGTGCGGTAGAGGCAAGCTGCTCGAGAAGGGCCGTCCCTATGCCACGCACCTGTATGTTGTCCTCCACGACGAAGGCCACCTCCGCGGTCTTGCCGCCGGACATAAGGAACCAGCGCCCAACGGCCACAATGCGCTCCTGCTCTCCCTCGCCCATGGTGGCCACATAGGCGTATTTATGGGGCGGGTCCATTTCCGTGTAATAGGCCAGCTCGGCATCGGTTATCTGCTTCTTCGTGTATCCGAAACGCAGATACCTAGTCCATTCGCTGAGCCTGTAAAAAAGCTCCTCTATCTTTTTTTTGTCGTCAGGGCGTATTGGCCGCACTTTCAGCCTCTGGCCGGTCCTGAGCACCACGTCCACAGCTTCGGAATTTTGGTTGGTCATCTTTATCATGCTAAAAAAAATTCTATCAGCTGCCTGGCAGTTTTCAAGTTTTTTGATTTTTTATTTTTCTTGATCTGTTTTGTTTATTTTCGCCAGATATTCGGCCACATAAGTGCTTCCGGTGAACCCAGGGGGAAAGGCAGCAGCTTCCGGACAACTATAAATCTTGACCGGAATGATTTTTGCCATACAATGTAGAAATGCATTTAGAAACAAGGCCGGGGTGGAAGCCGGCCTTGTTGAGGTCATAACCCCGAACAGGAGGACATCATGAAAATTTTTCTCACGGTATTATCAACACTACTGGTACTGACACTTCTTTTTTTGGGCTTTATTTTTTCCGGAATATACAATGTGGCCGCAAGCAAACCAGACGCTCCGGCAATAGTCTGGGTCCTGAAAACCGTTCGGAGGAACAGCATCCGTCCCAGAGCGGAAGAGGTCATTGTCCCCGCTTATGTGAAGGACATACCAACCTATGCCGGGTTAAGGAGATTTCACAAAACTTGCGAGCCCTGTCACGGCGCTCCCGGGGTTAAGCCATCCGGCTTTGCAAAAGGCATGTATCCCCGCCCGCCGGACCTGATGAAAACGGTCAAAGACTTGTCAGTTGAGCACATCTTCTGGGTGATCCGTAACGGGATAAAGACAACCGCGATGCCTTCATTTGAAAAGACTCTCACTGACAAGGAATTATGGGCACTGGCGGTTGCTGTGAAGCATCTGCCATCCACCTCGCACCGGAAATATGAAAAGGCGATAAAAAAATAAAGACGGCTGCATTCAGTGATACCGGGAGAAAGCCCTTCGTGAAAAAGGGAACGGGTTGTTGCCTGACCGCGGAAGCAGGTTGGATGGAAGTGACCTTGCTCAAAGCGAAAGGACGGCGATTTTGTAAAGAGGGAGGCGATTAACCGCCTCCCTCTTTAAATTAACCCTAACGTTGCATTCCTTGAAGCTGTCATTCCGCCGGAATCTTTCCTTGCCGTAAAAGGCGAAGAACGATTCCCGTCGTAGCGGGAATGACGGCCTGGAGGAGTTCACTGGCAGTGAATTTCCTGCCGGTACTGGAAATCAGCCTGCAAACCCAAGGCTTGCAACATTTTTTTTGAAGACTTTCGCATGATAAATTTACAAAACTATAAGGTTAATTTTCCTTTTTTTACTGAACGACTTCCCGAATAAGGCAAGCGCGGCAAGGCCGATGCCAATAAGTAAGACCGGGGCCGGCTCCGGAACCTTGGAAGGTCCATTAGCGGCATAACCTGTTGGGTTATTAGCAGTGGGTGACCAAATATGAGCCGCAGCTAAATACCCATCTGCATTATTGATAAGTACGTCTGATGCACTAGACCATGTTCCTGATGTATCAGTCAAGGAAATTACAAACGAGGTAATGTTGTCTGTGTTGTTGACGCCGGGATCATCAGTCGTAAGATTGAAGAAACCAAATCCATCTACTTGGCCAGATCCTATAGTCGGAGTGTTGGGTAAACCGGAAACACTGGCAGAATAGGAACCGTTCACGTTCAGGTCTCCGATGTTCGAGTCAACAAAAAGGAACCCGTCGTCGCGGGTAAACGTAACGTCAGCAGTGGTGCCGCTTGTCCGATTAACCGAAACGGTTCCATAAGGCCCCGGAACGCCTGAGAGATTAGAAACGGTCAGATCATAAGTAACAATATCGGCCTGCGCCTGCACTGCAAACATCAGCATAAAAACAAAAACTAAAATTCCCAAAACCTTTACAGTTTTCATCCTTCTCTCCTTTCAGAAGTTATTCGAAATTATGTGTCGCAAGTTTCATGCTGGATCGTTTCCTGGAAAACTTCTAGATATTGAGCCTGGTAAAGGTTACATCCGCCATTTAGAGCTAATAAGATCGATCGTTACATCAACATACGAAATAGCAAAAATCTGCCTTTTTCTCCTTTCTGTAGATTTATTAAGAACCGCCTGATTTTAATCAGGCAACTCATTTCAAAATCATTTTTACCCTGGATGCATTAATACCTTGGTCCTGGCATCTTTAAAATCAATTTTTCGAGATTTTTTTTGTGGCTAAACCGGAAAGGAATCCAGTTTTTACAAATTCAACTTTGGGCGGGTTTTATCCAAAAATATGCAATTATTGTTCCAATTTTTAAATTGATTGTTTTTACAGGATTATTCAGATGCCCCTTTTTTCTCCCACTGTAAGAAATCCCAACATCTCAACCTTATAATTAACGCAATTTCTTTTTAAATCAATTAATTCCTGCAGCAAATGGACCTGACAAATTTACCGTCATTGAGTAAGAAAATCCGTCAGATGGTCTTCCGGAAAACAAAAAACTACCTTGAAAAGCGCTTCCCCGGCAAAAAAAAACGGCCTGCCGATGGTCCCGGCAGAATGAACGGGCACTTGACAGGCGACAGGATATAATTTAGAATCTTTCCTGATTAATAATAGGTCTAAATTAATATATTGTGTCGTGGGCAAAAAAAAACGTACCGGCCAAAGATGAAGGAGGAAATTAAAACGTGATGATGCTGACAGAGGGCCTGGCAGAGGGCTGCACAAAGGCATTCAGACAGGAGTATACTTTGAAAAGAAAGGCTCATTTCTTTTATTCCGGTAAAAGTCCCGTCCTTGCCATCCGCTTAAGATGCGGCCTTTGCAGGAAAGGAGGTGTCCTGTAATGGACACTTTGGCCCTGGGCAGGTTGCACAAAAGTCATCACAAGCAAAAACAAAAAACTCTCTGCTTCCCTAATTTCCCATTCTCCGAAAAGAATAAAAAGCCCATCGGCATACGATGCGGGCTTTCTTACGGGGCTCCTTCGGGCCTCTTGTTGAGACCACTGGCCCGAATGACTCAGGAAATCCGGGCTTTTTTTAAAAATTCAAAGGAGGGATGCGATGAGCGTTTATAAGATGGGCGATTATCATTATGATAATCAGACGGTCAGGAAATTTATCTACTCCTCCATCTTTTGGGGGGTCCTGGCGTTGATTGCGGGCGTATGGATTTCGATTCTTTTCTGGGCGCCGGGACTGAACGGGCCGGGATGGCTGACCTATGGAAGGCTGCGCTCGTTCCATGTAAACGTAATGGCCTTCGGCCTTGTCCTTGGCGCGCTTATCGGCATTTTTTATTACATAACGATTAGGCTCACAAAAAGGCCGCTCCTTTTTCCGAAAATCGCGAGGTTCACCGTATATCTTTTCAATCTTGCCATCGCTGTCGGAGGGTGGGGTCTGCTGATGGGATACACGAAGTCTCTAGCCTACAACGAATTTGAATGGCCGGCATCCCTGTTGATAGTAATCCTCTGGGTGCTCATGGCCGTAGTGATCCTGGGGACCATCATCAAAAGGAAAGAAGAGCAGATGTACATATCCCTCTGGTACATCATCGCCACTGTAGTTACACTCGCGGTGATTTACGTCGTCAACAACCTGGTGGTGCCTGCGGGCCTTTTCAAGTCCTATCCTGTTTTTGCCGGCGTGAACGGCGCTAATGTGGAGTGGTGGTACGGCCATAACGCGGTCGGCTCGGAGCTGACAATGGCCACCCTTGCACTGTTTTACTACTTCCTTCCAAAATCCACCGGCTTGCCCATATACAGCCACAGGCTTTCGATAATCGCCTTCTGGTCGCTCATCTTCGCGTACCTGTGGGCGGGGGCGCATCACCTCGTCTACACGCCCATCCCGGACTGGATACAAACGGTCGCCATAGCCATGAGCATTTTCCTGATAGCGCCTTCATGGGGCTCCGTCGTGAACGGCTTTTATACGGTGAGGGAGGACTGGGGCAGGATGAGGACCCATTATCTCACCAAGTTCTTCATTCTTGGAATAACTTTTTATGGAATCCAGACCGTCCAGGGGCCCACCCAGGCGCTGAGGGTCGTCAGCTCGCTTATCCACTATACGGACTGGGTGGTTGGCCACGTGCATATGGGGGCTATGGGCTGGGACGCGCTGGTCATAACAGGCGCCATATATTACATAATCCCAAAAATATACGACACGGAGATATATAGCGAGAAAATTGCCAACACCCATTTCTGGCTGGTCCTGACAGGCCAGATCATTTACTCCATCACCATGTGGATCGCCGGCATCCAGGAAGGCGCGATGCAGAAGGCGGTCAACCCCGACGGCACACTGAAATACACATGGGACCAGATCGTAGCCAAAGATATCCCGTACTGGCAGTTCAGGACCCTGGGGGGAGTCATTTTTGTGGCTGGCATGCTTTTCTTTGTTTATAACATCCTTATGACGGTCCGCAAGGGCAATGCCCTTGTGGCATCGAAGGCATAAGGAGAAAGCGGAAATGGCAAAAAATATATACAGTAAACCGGTCCTTTTCACTATCCTGGCCACTTTGACAATCCTTGTAGGCACTGTTGTAACCATGTTCGTCCCCATGCTGACAGCCCAGATGCATCCCAAACTCGAAGGACTGAAGCCGTACACGGCGCTCCAGCTTGCCGGAAGGGATGTGTACCAGTCCGAGGGATGTCCCTTCTGCCACACCCAGACCGTAAGGCCTCTCAAGACCGAGGTCGAACGGTACGGCCATTACTCGCTGGCCGGCGAGTTCTATTACGACCGTCCGTTCCTTTGGGGGACCAAGCGGACCGGGCCCGACCTTGCACGGGAAGGCGGCAAATATCCGGATTCATGGCAATACGCGCATTTTGAAGACCCAAGGGCCTTCGCCCCTCACTCCATTATGCCGTCTTTTGCCTGGCTGAAGAAAATAAAACTGGACCCCGCGCAGGTCGAAACCCATATGAAGGTGCTCGGGTTCCCTTACACTCAGGCTGATATTTCGGCCCTTGCCGGCAAAACCGAACTGGACGCCCTTGTGGCTTACGTCCAGACGCTTGGCACCGCTGTCACCGTGAAAGCCCAGGCTACCGTACCGGTCACTAAAAAGATGACGCATGTCCCGAACCCTCTTGCCGGCAGTCATGAGGCGATAGAAAGAGGCGAGAAGCTTTTCGAACAGAACTGCCAGGCTTGCCATGGCAAGGAAGGGGTAGGCTACATCGGGCCCAGCCTCAGGGACAAGGACATATTCCTGTACGTCAGGGGGAACGTACCCGATGACGATTATTTCGAGATCATACATAACGGCACACACCCGGGCGGGATTGAGGACGGCCGGACGGAAAAAGGCGGAATGCCAAGTTTCGCCGACACTTTGAGCAACGACGAAATATGGTCCCTGGTGGCATATATCAGATCATTGCAGGGCGAAAAATAGGAGGGTCATATGGCGGACGACGTTGACAGTCAGGAGGAATTTGAAGCAAAAGAGACTTCAAAGGCATTGCCCGGAGGCTGGCTTCTGCTCTTTATAGGGGTCATTCTCTTTGCCATCGTCTATTTCATCGCTTACACTCCGGCGATAAGCGGATGGACCCAGACAGGCGCGTATGAACAGTCGCTGCACAATAAATGAGTATCTGAACAAAGCGGATGAAAAATTTTTTAAAGGTCCGCTGCCGGACTTGACGCATCCTTCTTAAACAAAGGGGGGCGGAAAAATGGACATTTCGGTCATTGCGACAATAGGCTTTACGTCGCTTGCGGCGATCGTCATTCTTCTCCTGGTCTTTTCCGGGAAGAAAAACAAAGGCAAGTGAAGGCAAAACAGCCGGGGAGGAAAGGAAGATGTCAATCGCGCAAGTGGTATATGGCGGTGCATTAGTGGTCCTGTTGGCGTCAATCACCAAATACTATTACGCAAAGAAAAGACACAAAAGAATAGAAGCGCCCAAATACAAGATGCTGGATGATGATGACTAAAGGAGTACAGCCCTGGAGGCGGCTCGTGGAGATCCTGGAAGGCGCCTTGATCCTCGGGCTTCCTTTCCTGAAGATCGACGGGCAGAGCGCGCTCAGGTTTGACGTCCCGACGCTGAGGCTCTATTTTTTTGGCTCTACCCTCTGGATGGATGAGTTCTTCATTGTGCTTGTGGCCGTCATCTTTCTTGTCCTGCTCTTTGTCCTTGTTACGCTCATCTTCGGCAGGATATGGTGCGGATGGGTCTGTCCGCAGACGGTGCTCACAGACTACACCGGCTTTCTTGACAGAGCAAAGAAAAAGGGGCCCTTTTCGAAGGCCGCCTCTTATGGAGCGGCACTCGTGGTGTGCATCATCGTTTCCGCAAGCCTCATATGGTATTTTGTCTCTCCCTATGAATTTTTTGGCAGGCTTGCCGTTGGGCAGGGCCTCAGCCGGACGCTCTGGGGGTTCTGGATAGTCCTTTCAGGGACGCTGTTTCTGAACTTTGCCTTTGTCCGCCACAAATGGTGCGCCACGGTGTGCCCTTATGCAAAGCTCCAGAGCGTAATGTTCGACAACAAGACCCTTGTCATCGCTTTCGACCCCTCAAGGAAGCAGGAGTGCATGAACTGTATGGCATGCGTGAAGGCCTGCCCCGTTGGGATCGATGTACGAAAGGGACCGGATGCGGCCTGCATAAACTGCGCGGTATGCATTGATGAGTGCACAAAGATTATGGGGGCCAGGGGCAAAAAAGGCCTCATAGGTTATTTCTGGGGGCTCCCCGGCGAGACGGCAAAGAGGATGCTTCGGAGCAACGCGCTCTTTACGGGAGCCCTCACGGCTGCATCTCTTGTTTTTCTGGTTTACCTGGCTGCAAGCAGGATAACACTTGGCCTGGACGTCCTTCCGGATTACAATTTCCCTCCCAGGGCAGTGCAGCATGAAGCGGTCAATTCCTTTTTCCTCCTGATAGAAAACAGGGGCAGCAGGGATGAAGAGCTGGATATCCGCGCAAGGGGATTAAAGGGCAGCAAGGCAAGGCCAGGCAGGGTCCTTATAAAAGCCGGACAGGAGGGAAAATTCCAGGTGTTCATTGTGGCGCCAGCCCAGGCGCAGGGAGGCGCAAAGAGCTTCGAGATGGAGATAGAGTCGGAAAGGACAGGCAAAAAGCTTATGCAGAAGACAAATTTCATCTTCCCGCAGGGGAGCGGAGGAGAACAAAAGCCGTGAAAACCTTGATCATCACAATAGTGCTGGTAAGCCTCTTAAGCGTCGCCGTGACCATAGTCGTGGCGGACAAAGTCTTTGACGGGACTGTTACAAGCAACCCCTACGAAAAAGGACTTTTGTGGGACCGGGTCCAAAAAGAAAGGAAGGATTCAGGACTGAGAGTATCGATAAGAAACGGCGGGCTTGCCAAGGGAATGAACACGCTTTTCTTTGCGGTGCTTGACAAGACGGACAGGCCCCTTGGCAAGGCATCGGTCTCGGTCACCGTCAGCAGGCCCTCGACCACCGCTTACGACAGGACATACAACTGCGCAAAAACGGACTACGGCTCCTGGCGCGCAAACGTGGATTTCCCTCTCTACGGATACTGGGACCTGAATATCCATGTACTGAGAGGATTAAGCGATATCTCGTTTACAAAGCAGGTTTTTGTGCAGAAATGATCCGGATAAGGAACTTCTTAGCCGTTTTTTTCCTGCCGGCCTGTTTTCTTATTATCCTTGCCGGCGGGTTTTTTGCCCATGCGCGCGCGGCGCAGGCAAAAAACAAAAATTGCGACATCGAAAAAGGGGCCTGCCAGGAAACGGCTGGAAAGGGGATATCGCTCTGCTTTGACATCCTGCCAAAGCCGGTATTGCCGATGTCACAAAGCATCTGCAGGGTGGTAATCAGCAAAGCGGGCTCCCCGGTCGCAGGGGCCAGCGTGACCGTCGCTTTTTCCATGCCCGGCATGTTCATGGGCCCGAATATTTCCCGTCTCCACCAAAAAGCCATCGGCGCATACGAAGGAAGGTGCGTCATCGTGAGATGCCCTTCGGGAGGAAGCCTGTGGAGGGCGGATGTGGACGCCCGGTTGCCCGGCAACGGCCATATACGCGGGAGCTTTGTATTCCGTGTGGGAAGGGACGCTGGCAGATAATGCGCGAAGGATATCTTCTTGCCCTGGTGACGGGCCTCCTCGGAGGTTTTGGACACTGCCTTGGCATGTGCGGCCCCTGGGTGGCCTCCTATTCCTTGCATGAAAGAACCGGCAGGGACGGGGTTTTTAATTCTCTGCTTCCCCACCTCATGTACAATGCGGGGCGCATCACCACCTATTCTTTTATCGGGGCGCTCATGGGCCTTGGCGGAGCGTTCATAAACACCGCCGCAAGACTTTCAGGCATTCAAGACATCGCGGCGCTCCTTATGGGCATTCTGATGATGGTGATGGGAGCGGGCATTGCCGGGCTACTTCCGCGCACAGGGGCGGCCTATTTTGAAAAAAAAAGCGGCCCGGTCCTGGGCGCTGCAAAATTGTTTTTGTTATCCTCCGGCTCCGCGTGGCGATATTATCCGCTTGGCCTGCTACTGGGGTTCATCCCTTGCGGACTCTCCTACTCCATCTTCCTGGGCTCCGCAGGACAGGCAGGGATGCTCCAGGGGATGCTTTATGCCGTCTGCTTCGGGCTTGGCACCGTGCCCGCCCTGCTCGTCTTCGGACTTGCCGTGAGCTATTTAGGTTTTCTGGGCAGGCTCAGGAAATGGCTGTACAGGACAAGCGGGGCGGCGGTGATGCTGACCGGCGTCTATTTTATCTTGAGAGCAGGAATATTCCATGCCCGTATGTGACCACTGCCTTCTCGAATTCCCTGAAAGGGAAGCCGTGTTTGCGGATATCGCCGGAAAGCAAAAAACGTTTTGCTGCGCCGGCTGCCGGGGCATCTATCTGCTCATTCATGACGAGGGGCTTGGCCTTTTCTACGAGAAGAGGAAATGGTTGACGCCTTCCGTCTCTCCTGACACGATCAGCGGCCCATATTCCAGAAAAAGCCCGGACCCGGCCCTTTTCAACAAATGCGTCAGGAAAGCAGAGGCCGGGCCCGGAATGGAAATGGACATTTACATCGACGGCATACGCTGCTCTTCCTGCGTATGGCTGAATGAAAAGGTGCTTGCCAGGACGGAAGGGGTGCAATACGCACGCGTCAATTATGCCACTCACAAGGCCAGGATAAGATGGGACCCCGGAGCAACGGAGCCTGGCAGGATACTGGCTCGCATAGCGTCCATCGGATATAGCCCGAAACCGTATTCCGAGCCGGAGCGGTTCCAGGCCCAGCGCATGGAGAGGCGTGACCTTCTGATCAGGTTCGGCACGGCGGGGTTCCTTTCCTGCCAGCTCATGATATACAGCCTCGCCCTTTATGCGGGCTATTTTCAGGGCATTGGGGACCGTACAAAGCTCCTTTTCCAGATAACCGCCATGCTCATTACAGCCCCGGTCATCTTTTATTCTGGCATGCCCTTCATCAAAAGCGCGACGGCCGCGGCAAGGCATCTGCGCTTCAACATGGACTCGCTCATAGCCATAGGCGCCGGCTCATCCTTTTTTTACAGTATATACGGGATGTGCACCGGTGGGGAGGTGTACTTTGACACTTCCTCCATGATAATCACGCTTATACTGCTTGGCAGGTATGTAGAGGCCGCCGCAAAGGCAAAGGCATCCGAGACCCTGGAGCGCCTGGCAGAGCTTGCCCCGGAAACCGCTACCAGGCTGGTCCCTGAAGGCCCCGCCGGCCAGTATGAGAGGCATACAGTGCCCATTTCCTCGCTTAAGAAAGACGACCTTGTAGAGGTAAAGCCCGGCCAGCGCATACCCGTTGACGGTACAGTTTCGGAGGGCGGGTCGGAAGCCGATGAATCTCTCCTTACGGGGGAACCAAAACCGGTCCCCAAGACCACGGGCTCAGAGGTCATCGGAGGCAGCACGAACCTTTATGGCCGCATCGTGGTCAGGGCGGGAAGGACCGGAGAAGACACAGTGCTTGCGGGCATTGTGAGGGCGGTCGAAGGCGCCCAGACGAGAAGACCGCAGATACAGGCGCTGGCCGACAGGGTCACAGGCGTGTTCGTCCCGGCGGTCCTGCTGACAGCCGTTGCCACGGCGGTGGTATATTTTTTAAAAGGCGAACCCCCTGCCCGTTGCCTCATGACCGGGGTCTCGGTCCTCGTTATAGCGTGCCCCTGCAGCCTGGGGCTTGCAACTCCCCTTGCGGTGCTCATGTTTACAACCCTCGCCAGCTCAAAAGGGCTCCTTGTGAGGTCCGCGGACGTTATGGAAAATTCCGATGGCATTGCGCATGTGCTATTTGACAAGACAGGCACGGTAACCACCGGCAGGCCGGCGCTGAACAAGCTGATCCTGGCAGACCCGGCTTTAAGCGAGGATGAGCTTGTCAGGCTTGCCTCATCCATAGAAAGTCTGTCCGAGCACAGCATCGCGCGCGGGGTCTGCGGACGGGCCGCAACAACACCCGTCTCCGAATTTCTATCGATCCCCGGAAAAGGCGTTCAGGGCGTTGTGGAAGGCAAGAGGATACTCATAGGCAATCGGGCGTTGATGGAGGAAAACGGCGTGCCCGGAAATGAGATGGAGGCCATTTCCGGCCTCGCGGAGCCATATGAAAAAAAAGGAAGCACGGTTGTCTACATGGCCTGGGAAAGGAGACTCCGAGCGGCTATGATCATTTCTGATACGATCAGGCCCGAAGCGGCGCAGGCGGTCGCGCAGATAAAAGCCCTGGGGCTCTCCGCAGGGCTCTTAAGCGGGGACAATGAAATGGCTGCGCAGGCGGTGGCCCGCCAGATCGGGGCCGAAAGCGTGCTTTCCGCGGCATCGCCTGCAGCCAAAATGGAGTATGTTGCCAAAAGACAAAAACTCCCCGGCAGACACGGGGTGCTGATGGTTGGCGACGGGATCAATGACGCGCCTGCTCTTGCCGAGGCCTCAGTGGGCATAGCCATGGGCAGGGGCACCGATCTGGCAATGGGGAGCGCGGATGCCGTGCTTGTCCGGAACGACCTCATGCTTGTGCCATATTTCATAGGGCTTTCAAGAAAGACCCTGGGGACAATAAAGCAAAACCTGTTCTGGGCTTTTTTTTATAACGCCATGGCGTTGCCGCTGGCTGTCTCAGGCGTCCTTCACCCCATTGTGGCCGCAGGAGCGATGGCCACAAGCTCCGTGTTCGTCGTGGGGAACTCACTCAGGATAAGAAAGTTCAGGATGGAGACAGGTAAAAAGGCCGCGACCAGTAAAAAAGAGAAGCAAGAAAAAATGACTGGCAGGTATGGGCCATGTGGACGATAGGCCTTCTGATCCTCATATCGTTCCTGATGGGAATAGCCGCATGGCTCTTCTTCATATGGTCGGTTAAAAGCGGCCAGTATGATGACATTGAAGGCCCGAAATACAGGATGCTGGAAGACGATGATGAGGGCAGTCCAAAGAACAGAGAGAAATAGGATTTTATTTTTCAGCCCTCAGGCGTTTTTTATATCAGCCGCCGCGATGACCGGCATGGATATCTCAACCGCCAGGCCTCCGTCCGGCGCGTTTGACGCTCCCACCACTCCGCCGTGCAAATGGACCGCCCTCTCCGTTATGGCAAGCCCGACCCCCGTGCCTCCGCTTGCGCGGTCGCGCGCGTCCTCGACCCGGTAGAAAGGCTTGAACAGGTGTGCGAGCGCCGCATCTGGAACACCCGGCCCGTGGTCCCGGACCCTGATTATCGCGCGAGGGCTGCCATCTTTGACGGAGCGCACAAGGGTTATCTCGACCGCCCGGCCCGCGGGCGTGTAACGGACGGCATTGCGAACAACGTTTTCTATCGCGCTTCTGAGCATTTGGGGAGAGCCGCTCACGGACGCCTCTTCCAAGGAAAGGACGACGACCTGGCGGCCAGCTCCTGAGGCCTCGTAATCCGCGTCATCGGCAACCTCCGCCACAAGCTGCGCAAGGTCCACGGTGACTTTAGTTTTCTCCAGGCTTTCAGTACCGCTTTCAAGGAGCGTCAGAGTGACAAGCTGCGCTATCAGGTCATTGAGCCTGTCAGCTTCCTTACCTATCCTGTCCAGGGGCCCGGCAGCGCTGTCGCCGGCGTTCCGCTTCGCCAGCTCAAGCGCCACGTTAAGCCTGGCAAGCGGCGAGCGCAGCTCATGGGAAATGTCACGGATAAGACGCTGCTGGGCGCCTAGCAGGGATTCCATCCTTTCGGCCATGCTGTCAAAATCCCTGCCCAAAGCGGCGATCTCATCCCCCTTTTTCCCCGGGAAAGAGCCCTGGCCCACCCTCGCCTTCAGGTCCCCCGCGGCAAGCCTCCGGGTTGCCTGCCTGAGGCGGCGTATGGGTGCGGTAAGCTGCCAGGCAAGGACATAGCAAATGCCCCCGCCCACGATAAGATAGATGAGTTGCCGGAACCCAAAAATTAACGGGAAAATGGGGCCGGGCTTTATAAATATGCGAAAAGGCACATAAGGCCACTCCGCCGCGATGACGTATTCATGCCCCGACTGATTTTCTTCTGTAAACGGCAAGGCGGCCAGGAACTTCCCTTTCCAAACCGCAGACTGCATGCCCGCCCCGCCTGCACCAAAGGCCCTTGCGGCCAGGCTGGCAAGAGGCGCCGCAGGTTTTTCTCCCGCTCCTTCTCCCGGGAACGCCTTGCTCCTGTCCTCAAAAAGATACAGCCGGATGCCCGATAACGCTTTCACCTTTGCCGTCATGGCACGCAGAGCGGGACTTCCGCCGCGGCCGTAAGCCTGGGCAGCAGACTCTCCATACAGCAGGAGCGCCCCGCTCACCAGCCTGTCTCTGTGCATCTCGATCACCTTGTGGGCCCTGGCTATGGGGCCTATCTGTGCTGTGACGGTCAGAAGGACGATCACAACGCTTGAGAGCGCCATGGCAAGCCAGAACCAAAGGAATATCTTCAGAAAAAGGGACCTGGCCGCCCCTTTCCCGCCGGGATATTTCAGCGGGTCCTTTTTCGGAAAAGACACGTCAGTTTTTTTCCTTCCAGGCCTGTTTTTTTACGTCAGAAAGGTCCTGCGGGCGGGTATAGATATACCCCATGCCCCGGACGGTCTTTATGCGCTCCATGCCGCTTGCGTCCCTGCCTAGCTTTTTCCTGAGGTTGCTTACATGCACGTCAATGCTCCGGTCATACGGGGAAAGACCGTGGCCCAGAACCCTCTTGTAAAGCTCCTCCCGGCTCACAAGCCGCCCGACAGCAAGCAGGAGCTCCTCAAGGAGGTTGAACTCGACCGCGGTCAGCTCAATATCCAGGCCGGATCTAAGCACCCTTCTGCTTGCCCTGTCCAGTTCTATGTCTCCCACGTTTACCCTGCCCGCTGCCACACCGGCGGACCCCATCTCGATGGCCGCCGACGCGGTGCGCCGCTTGATGGCCCGGACGCGGGCAACAAGCTCCCTTGGATTGAAAGGTTTTGGCAGGTAATCGTCCGCGCCCATTTCAAGGCCAACAATGCGGTCCACGTCATCGCCCCTGGCCGTGAGCATCAAAACAGGTATGCCGGAGCGCTCCCTGATGCGCCGCAGGACCTCAAAACCGCTTATGCCTGGCAGCATGACGTCAAGCACCACAAGAGCATGCTCTCCGGACAGCGCCCTGCGGGCCCCGGCCTCGGCATTATGAACCGCCTCCACTTCGAAGCCCTCAAGCCTAAGATAGTCCTTCAGGAGGTCGCAGAGCTCTGTGTCATCATCGATTACCAGTATCCGGTTGGCGGAGCTGTCCATCTGGGATTAATATCTTCCTGTTTCTAAAATATGGCCGTCACCCCGGGGACAATGGCCCATTTTCGCATTTCTTTTATTGTAACTGAAAGGCCCGGCGGCATTTGTAAAGAATTGTAAAGAAACTGGCGGCTGCTATTTACAAATCTTTTCTTTTTTTAATATCCCCTTAACTCATATAAAGCAGCTTTCAGGTTATTATAAAAAAAGATTTTTTAAAAAATTCTTTGCAAGAAGGAGCTGTTTCATTAATATGGGCTTCAGAAAAAGAAAAAGGTTATCAATACGGGAAAGATCCATTTGCCTGATGTTTTTGTTTCTGGCGGTCCTGATGGCCGTTGCCGCTCAGTCTATGTATGCCCAGGCTGAAGATGCGCAGGCTGCCCCGCCGGAACAGCCGATTAAAAAAGGTGAGGTTCTCACACTCCCGCAATGCCTGGCAATTGCACGTAACAAAAATCCCCAGATATCCGCTGCCCGAAACGGATTCCTCGCCGCCAAAAGCAGGATCGGCGAGGCACAGTCCAACTATTATCCACAGGCCCAGTGGCAGACGGACGTCAACCATTTTTCCTCTACAACACAGAGCCAGCTAATAGGCTCCCGCACGATCACGTCCGCAAATTTCGATACAGGGCCCTCCATCACCCAGAACTTATATGATTTCGGCAGGACCTCCAGCCAGGTGGGTATCGCCAAATTCAACAGCGAGGCCTCATATCAGAACTTTGAGAACGTGGACCTCCAGATAGACCTCAACGTAAAGACCGCCTATTACGGCGTGCTCCAGGCGCAAAGGAACGTAAGCGCCGCGCAGGAGGTGGTGCGGCAAGCCACGCAGCATCTTACCCAGGCCGAGGGTTTCTTCAAGGTCGGGACCGCCCCAAAAATAGACGTAATAAACGCCGAAGTGACGCTGAGCAATGCCCAGCTTAGTCTGATACAGGCCAGAAACGCGCTCCAGGTTTCCTGGCAAAACCTGAACAATGCGATGGGCATCCCGGACGCGCCGGAGTATGTGATCGAGGACAACCTGGCTTATGCGCCCTATCCGATAACCTTCGAGCATGCCCTTCAGACCGCTTATAAAAACAGGCCGGACCTTAAATCTTTCGTAGCCACTGAAAAGGCGCTGAAACAGTCCCTGAGGTTTGCAAATGCCGGTTTTTATCCCACGCTTTCAGGAAGCGCTGGCTATAACTGGAGCGGCGAGAGGCTGCCGTTGGACCATGGCTGGAGCGTGGGCGCGTCGCTGGTGGTGCCGATCTTCAATGGGTTTCTGACAAAAAAACAGGTCGATGAGGCGACGGCGAACCTGGATGCCGCCTCTGCAAATGTTGAGACCCTCAAGCAGCAGATATACCTCCAAAACAGGCAGGCATACCTGAATCTAAAACAGGCCGAAAGCAGCGTTGCCACCGCAGCAGTCGGACTGAAGCAGGCCCAGGAGAACCTTGACCTCGCCAACGGCAGATATGCCGCGGGTGTCGGAAGCAATATAGAGGTCACTGACGCGCTCACATCCTTCAGCAACGCCCAGACAGCCTATATAAACGCGCTCTACAGCCACAAGCTGGCGGAAGCCAATCTTGAAAACGCAATGGGAGTCAGATAAAAATGAAAAAAAACAGGAAAATAGCGGGCCTGCTTTTCATAATCCTGCTCATGGGAGCGGCCGCCTTCATGCTCGTAAACAGGAAAGGCCACGACCCCATGTACAAGACTGTTCCGGCCTCGATGGGCAGGATAGTGTCCTCAATTACGGCAACTGGCACGGTAAATCCCGTGACCACGGTGCTGGTGGGCACCCAGGTCTCCGGCACCATAAAGAACATCTATGCCGATTACAACTCCGTTGTCCGGAAAGGGCAGCTGCTTGCCCTGATTGACCCTACCACCTTCGATGCCCAACTCAGCGAGGCAAAGGCAAACTACCTGTCGGCCAGGGCCGGCCTGGACAAGGCCCTGGCAACCGAAGCGGACGCCAAAAGGACACTGCGCAGGAACAAGGAATTGATATCAAAAAACCTGATCGCCCAGAGCGATTATGATACCGCCCAGACAAATTACGAAACGGCCAAGGCGTCCGTGGAGGCCGCCAAAGCGCAGGTCTCACAGACGCTGGCCGCCATGAAATTCGCGCAGACCAACGTGCGGTATACCCGCATCATCTCCCCGGTGAACGGCACCGTCGTGGCAAGGAATGTGGATGTGGGCCAGACCGTGGCGGCAAGCTTCCAGACCCCTACCCTTTTTTCCGTGGCGCAGGACCTTAAAAAAATGCAGATAGACACCAGCGTGGACGAGGCCGATATCGGCAACGTCAAGACCGGGCAGAACGTCGAGTTTACAGTGGATGCCTACCCGGAAACGACGTTCAGGGGCAAGGTCACCCAGGTAAGGATAAACCCCACCATAGTGCAGAATGTCGTGACATACGATGTAGTGGTCTCGGTGGACAATGAGGACCTGCTATTAAAACCGGGCATGACCGCCAACGTGAAGATAATAACGGCCATAAAAAAAGACGTCCTCAGAGTGCCTAATACCGCCTTCCTTTTCCGTCTGCCGGGCTACAAGGCCAGTGGTGAAAAAGGAGGCCCCGGGGTCTGGGTGCTTGAGCAGGGCAAGCCGAGACGCGTGCTCGTCAATCCGGGACTTACAGACGGCAATTACACGGAGGTCGCCTCCGGGAAGCTAAGGCAGGGCGATGCCGTGATAGTGGAAGCCCTTGGCAAAACGAAAGACCGGGCCCCCTTTGCCCACGGCCCAAGGATGTTTTAGGTTTTTTGGAAATGGCGCTGATAGAGGTAGACAAGATAAGCAAGACGTATACCCTGGGAGACGTGGAGGTAAACGCGCTGCGCGGCGTTTCCCTGACCATCGGAAAAGGGGAATTCGTTTCGATAATGGGCGCATCCGGCTCCGGCAAATCCACTTTCATGAACATTCTGGGCTGCCTGGACAAGCCTACTGGCGGAAGATATCTCCTGGACGGCGTGGACATCTCAGGCCTGGACCGCGATGAGCTTGCGGAGATAAGAAACGGCAAGATAGGTTTTGTCTTCCAGGGATTTAACCTGCTTCCAAGGACGCAGGCCATCGAGAACGTGGAGCTTCCCATGTTCTACAAGGGGGTCCCGGCCGCAAAGAGGACTGAGCGGGCCAGGGCCGCCCTGTCCATGGTCGGCCTTGAAGACAGGGCAAAACACTATCCCAACCAGCTTTCCGGAGGGCAGCAGCAGCGGGTGGCCATAGCAAGGGCACTTGTGAACGAAGCTCCCATAATCCTTGCCGATGAGCCGACTGGCAACCTGGATACGAAGACCAGCGTGGAGATCATGGACCTCTTCCGGCACTTAAATGCTGAAAACGGGATCACCATCATTCTGGTCACTCATGAACCAGATATAGCTGAATGGAGCAGGCGCACGATCAGGTTTATGGACGGACAGCTCATGAGCGACGAAGAGAGGACCGAGAGACATGGTTAACGTACCCTGGACCGCAAAACTTGCACTGCGCGCCCTCAAAGCAAACAAGATGCGCACCCTCCTTACGATGCTTGGGATAATCATAGGAGTGGCCGCGGTCATCGCCATGCTCGCGGTGGGAACCGGGGCAACACGGAAAATAACGGAACAGATATCGACCATGGGGAGCAACCTGCTTATCGTGCTGCCGGGCAGCACTACCTCCGGGGGCATCAGGATGGGAGCCGGCACCCAGCCCACGCTTACCGCCGGAGACGCGCAGGCCATTTCCACTGAAGCGCCCGCCGTGGATGCCGTAGCCCCCGTGCTCAGCGGCACCGCCCAGGTCGTCTATGGGCATCAGAACTGGTCCACCGGCATCGTCGGCACGACACCGGCCATGCTTACCGTGAGGGACTGGCCGCTTGCGGAAGGAAGAGGATTTACCCGTGCGGACGTCAGGAACGCAACCAAGGTTTGCCTGCTGGGACAGACCGTTGTGGACAATCTGTTCGGAGATGAAGACCCCGTCGGCAAAGACATAAGGATACAGAACCTGCCTTTCACAGTTATCGGCGTGCTTGCCGTAAAGGGACAGTCCGTTATGGGCCAGGACCAGGACGACACCATAATGATCCCGCTTACGACCGCCCAGACGAAGCTCTTCGGGACCGCATTTCCAGGCATGATCAGGATAATGCTTGTAAAGGCCAAAAGCACAGGCGAACTTGACAACGCACAGACCCAGATAACGGACATCCTCCGCCAGAGGCACCACATCGGCCCAAAGCAGGACGATGACTTCACGGTCAGGAACCTTACGCAGATAATGAAGACCGCGGAGCAGTCTACAAAAATAATGACCCTCCTGCTTGGGGCAATAGCCTCGGTCTCCCTGCTTGTAGGCGGCATAGGGATAATGAACATAATGCTCGTCTCCATTACCGAGCGCACCAGGGAGATAGGCATAAGGATGGCCATAGGCGCAAAGACATGGGACATCAGGTTCCAGTTCCTGATGGAGGCTTTCATCATGTCCATGATAGGCGGGATCGGCGGCATCATCATCGGAATGTCCGGCTCGGCGGTCCTGTCCAGGATCGCCGGCTGGCCCGCGGTGGTCTCTCCCTTTTCGATCTTCCTGGCCTTCGGGTTTTCAGGCGCGGTGGGGATATTCTTTGGTTTTTATCCGGCATACAAGGCGTCCCTCCTGAACCCTATCGATGCCCTCAGGTATGAATAGGACACGGCCTCTGATATACTAACAATCGCTCATGGAAGCGATTGGAGACAGAAGCGGCAAAAGCTGCGCGGCATGGCACCGGTGGAGTCCGGAAGGGCTCGATGTTTTTTATAAAAAGTACAACAAGCGCCGGTATGTCCATCCGGACCCGCTTGAATTCCTGTACAGGTATGACGATGCCGCTGACCGCGAGATCGCGGGTCTCATAGCATCCTCCTTCGCTTATGGGCGGGTCAAACAGATACTGGCAAAGACAGGTCTCGTGCTGGAGAAGATGGGACCGCCGCGGGATTTCGTCCTTAAAACTGGAACCCCGGCCCTGGAAAGGCTCTTTGCGGGGTTCAAGCACAGGCTTGTCACCGCCGAAGAGCTCGTTTTCTTCCTGGGCAGGATACGCAAGGTCCTCGAAAAATACGGTTCCCTCAACGAATGCTTTCTGGCTGGCCTCAAAAAAACCGACGATACCGTTTTGCCCGCGCTCACGGAGTTCGTCGAGGCCTTATGCCCTGCACACTCATGCTCCAGGAGTACGCTCCTGTCGCGCCCGGAGAAAGGCAGCGCATGCAAAAGGCTTAATCTGTATCTGCGCTGGATGATAAGAAAGGACGATGTGGACCCGGGAGGATGGAAGGGGGTCTCGCCAAAAAAGCTTATCGTGCCGCTTGATACCCACCTGCACTCTCTTTCAAGGGACCTTGGTCTGACAGGAAGGAAACAGGCGGACATGAAAGCGGCCATAGAGATCACGCATGCGTTCCGGGAGGTTTCCCCCGATGATCCGGTCAGGTATGATTTCACGCTTACGAGGCCCGGCATCCAGAACGACAGGGAGCTCAGAGATTTTCTTTACCAATGCCTTGAAACAAAAGAGGGCACACCGCCCATTAAAAAAGAAAATAAAAACGAATAAAATAAAAAGTTAGAAATACCATATTTTTACAGGAGGCGAAACATGGCTGATTTTTTCAATGCATTTGAAATTTTTGAAATGGCCGAGCAGATTGAAAGAAACGGCGGCGCATTTTACCGCAAGGCCGCAGCCGAAACACAGGACGAGGACCTCAAGGGAGTGCTCCTTCAACTGGCCTCGATGGAGGATGACCACATAAAGGTCTTCTCCGCCATGAAGGAGGAGTTGGCTGGACAGGAGTGGGCACAGGGGTTCGAGCAGGAAAACGAGGCCGTGCTTTTTTTGAGGGCACTGGTTTCAGGAAAGGTATTTGATGCACGGAAGGACCCCGCGGCGCTCATGGATGAGACGAGCATGGCCAGCATACTGAACAAGGCCATAGCGCTTGAAAAAGATTCTATCGCCTTCTACACGGGCATAAAGGATCTGGTGCCGCCGGAGTTCGGCAAAGGCAGGATCGACGCCATAATAAAAGAGGAAATGAGGCATATAAGGGTCCTTTCAGAGCGGCTTGCCTCCATGTCCGAGTTCTAAAAAAGAGGCTTCCCATTGAGCCATATTCACATGAAACGGGAAATGGCATAGAATGAAAAGCGGGCCCTGCAGGGCGGCGAGTGAAAGATAAATGCCAATGATCCTTACATTCGATTCCCGGGGGAAATAAGGAATGGTCGAAGAAAAAGACGTCCTGTCATATTTCAAACGGAAACCCAAACCCCAGGGGTTCAGAGAGCTTTCTGCCGGTTTCAGCCTCACGCGGCAGGAGGCCCGCAGGTTTAAAAGGCTCCTTCGTGACATGCTCCGCAGTGGAGACCTCGTCCTTACAAGAAAGGGCCTTTATGCGCCCTCTGAGGAGGTCAATCTTGTGCGGGGATATTTTGAGGCCCACGGGGACGGCTTCGGGTTTGTCGTTTCCGATCTGCCCGGGCAAAGAGACCTGTTCATACCGCCCTATGCCACGATGGGGGCGATGGACAATGACAAGGTGATCGCAAGGCCTGAAGGCGGTGCCGGCGGCAGGAAGGGCCGGATTATAAGGGTGTTGGAACGGGCACCAAGGAGGGTCGCGGGGAGGCTCGATAAATCTAGAACAGCCTGCTTTATAAAGCCAAAATCCAGAAGCATCAAAATGGATGTCTATATACCGCCCGGAGAATGCGCAGGCTTTAAAAACGGCCAGGAGGTGCTTGCCGAGATCGTGGATTACCCCTCGGACAAGAGGCCGCCTGTGGGCAGGATCATAAAAGGGGTCGAGCCGCCGGAAAGACCACTTGATGAAATAGACAGCATCATAGAGGAGTTTTCGCTGCCAACCAGGTTTCCCAGGCAGGTAGCCGAAGAGGCGAGAAAAATAAGGGCCGCAGGTGCCGCCGGGGACGGAGATCAGCGAAAAGACCTTACCCGGCTGCCCACGGTGACAATAGACGGAGAACGGGCCAGGGACTTTGATGACGCCGTTTCCATCAGGCTGACTGGCACCGGTTACAGGCTTTGGGTACATATCGCCGATGTCAGCCATTATGTTCCCTGGGACAGCCCGATAGATATCGAGGCAAGGAAAAGGGGGACGAGCGTTTACTTCACTGACCGTGTGCTTCCCATGCTGCCAAAGGAGCTTTCAGAGGACCTGTGCAGTCTTGTACCAGGAGAAAACCGCCGCGCCTTTACCGTCCAGATGGACTTTGACAGATCGGGGAAGCGGAAGGCGGCCTCCTTCTACCAGAGCATCATTCAAAGCGATGAGAGGATGACTTACACCGATGTAAGCAGGATCCTCGTGGATGGTGATGCAGGACTGAGGGAACGATATGGAAATCTTGTGCGGGATTTTGAGCTTATGGAAGAGCTCGCGGGTGAGCTGCGCGCAAGGCGTTTTGAAAGAGGGAGCCTTGATTTTGACCTGCCAGAACCCGAGGTGCTGATCGACCTTCAGGGCAGGCCGGAGGCCATAGTGAGATCGGAGCGCAATATCGCGCACGTCCTGATAGAAGAGTTCATGATAGCAGCAAACGAAGCGGTAGCGGAATACCTCGATGGCACTGGCGCGCCCTCCATCTACCGGATTCACGAAGAACCCGACCTTGTTAAAATGGAAGAGGTCCTCCGGTTCGCAAAAAACCTGCTGCGCGCGAAAAGCGGGGATTTCCGCTCGCTGCTGGAGGCGGCAAGGGGAACGCCCGAGGAGGAAGTGATAAACTTCACGGTGCTCAGGAGCCTCAAGCAGGCCCGCTACAGCACGGTCAATGCCGGGCATTTCGGCTTGGCCTCTGAATGCTATACCCATTTTACGTCGCCCATCAGAAGGTATCCGGACCTTGTTGTCCACAGGATACTCAAAGAGGCGCTTTCCCACAAACAGGCAAGAAGGGCATTCCCTTCCCGGAGGGCAGAAATACTGGGCGAGGTCCTTCCGGACCTTGCCTTCAGCTCCTCCCGCATGGAGAGAAACTCCGATGAAGCGGAAAGGGCCGCCCTGAAAGCGATGAAGGCATGGTTCATAAAAGACAAGGTGGGTGAAGAATTCCCTGTGAAGGTGATAGAGGTCACAAGCTACGGCATGCGCGTCAGGTTCGAGGATTTCTATGTGGAGTCCTTTATCCATGTATCGCTTATGGCCGACGATTTTTACACCTTCAATGAAAAAAACCTTTCTCTGGCCGGAAAGCACACAGGCAGAAAATTTCGCATTGGCGACACTGCCAGGGTGCGGATAGACAGGGTGGACCTGCAGGAAAAGGAGATCATACTGGGGCTGGCATGAAAACGATGCAGATAGCATGAAAATAGCCATGGCTTCGGATGTGGAAGGCTCCGCCCTCAAGACGGCGCTTGTGGACTACCTTTTGCAAAAAGGATATGAGGTAATCGACAAAGGCGGTGGAGCGGATGCCGGTGCGTGCGCCGCGTTTGTTGCAGTCTTGATTGCTTCGGGCGAGGCCGGGGCTGGCATTCTCATAAGCGCCACCGGCATCGGGGTTACAATAGCCGCAAACGGGTTCCCCGGTATAAGGGCTTGTGTTTGCCCGGACACCTATGCCGTGGGGCGGGGCGTCAGCCAGGAAGATATGAATGTTCTTTGCCTGGGGGCCGGCTCCTGCGGCGTGGAGCTTTCAAAAGAACTGGCAATGAGTTTCATAAAAGCGATCTTGCTGCGGGAAGGGCCTGCCAGGGATACCCGATAAAAGGCGCGCCCGCACTCTCACCTGAAGACCTCAGCCCCGGCCCCAACTATTTCATCGCCAAAAAAATTCCTGTTTTTATATGATTTATCAAGGTGATTTGTCTTGACATGAACAAGCCAATTTTTATAAATTAGAGGACAAAAAAAGTTGATTGGAAGGAGGTGAAAAATAGAATGAAGAAAATCGCAGCTATCATGGTATTTGTAATAGCCATTGTCTTCGTAGTAGGCGCCGCGATGGCAGTCCCGCCCGGCAAGACCGTAAAGTTCAATGCCGGAGCCATGGGTACCGTTACTTTCAGCGGCTCTGTTCACGCAAAAGCCGGCTTGAAGTGCAGCGATTGCCACACGAAGATATTCCCGATGAAGGCACCCGGAACTCCTGGCGCAGCCAAGTTCACGATGTCCGACATCAGGGCGGGCAAGTACTGCGGTGAGTGCCACAACGGCAAGAAGGCTTTTGCACCAAATGGCAACTGCACCAAATGCCACAAAATGTAATTATTGATTAAAGAGCAAAAAAAGGGAGTGCCCAAGGGCACTCCCTTTTATTACCGCCGCAAGTTTTCTTTAAAGCTTTATGTCTACGTACGACCTTTCCCTGAGACCCTTCAGCCAAAGCTTGTAATCCTTCTCGAACTTTGCCTCGACAAGCTCTTTCTTCACTCCGCTTTCAAGGTCCTTCGGGCGCTCGGAAGAGGACTCGCCCTCCAGCTTCAGTATATAAAGCCCATTTTCCGTCCAGAAGGGCTTGCTTACATCCCCCACTTTCATCCTGGCGACAATTGCGATCATATCCGAGGAAAGCATATCCTTGCTTATCACGCCTATATCGGGGTCCGCCTCGGAATATAATTTTGCGACAGCCATGAAATGGCCGCCCGCGTGTATCTTTTGCAAAGCCTCATCCGCTTCCTTTTCGATCGCCTTTTTCTGCCCGGGGTCCTGGGGCATACGGAAAAATATCTGGGCAAGCTTGTATGAGTCTCCTCCGTTTGCTTCCAGGCCTTTGGATTTTAGGTAATCGGCCACCTGGGCGCCACTTACGTTTATTTTTTCCCGGACTTCCTTGGAGACAAGCTCGCTTACCAGTATCTGGTCGGAAAGCCTCTTCTTGTACTGTTTGAGCGTAAGACCTTCTGATTTAAGGGCTTCCGCGAAGGCACTGTCATCCATGGAATATTTTTTCTTTATTGCGCTGATCGCGTCGTCCAGCTCCTTGCTGTCCACGCTCATTTTCAACTTCTTGGCCTCCTGGACCTGAAGCGTCATGTCTATCATCTTGTCCAGATAGGCCGCCTCATGGGCCTTAAGGAACTTTCTTTTTTCCTGTGCAGATC
>JAKAJM010000098.1 GCA_021813765.1 Nitrospirota bacterium | reverse complement strand
AGTCCAGTATTCACGCCGTTCAATCCGTGCTCTTTTTTCCATGCCGTGTCTCCTCCTGTTTTGTTATTCAGGATAGGATGGCATGGATGGACACTTCAGCGGAAGATGGGGTTTATTAAACGCTTACGTTGATCCTGACCCTGGCGTACATATTCTCCTCCTATGGAGTGGTGATTTTCCCCGCTATGCAGGGGCCGGCTGAATGCTCGATTTCTCAAGCACTCGGCTGGCCCCTGCCGGGGAGAAAGGAGGAGAGAAGAGAGGGAAGTCGCCTTCCCCCTCCTTTAGTCAGCTAAAACTCCGTTGAGCGCATCATGAGGGCGACGGTGTTCCCGGTCTCCGGGTTCACGAACCGCCGCTCCACAATGAAACCCTCGCACCTGAAAAGCGTCAGGCTCCCCTCGTTGTCCTCCCTTACCGTGCAGCAGGCAAGAGGGGTCTTGACCCTTTCCAGGGCCTTTTCCACAAGGAATGTCCCAACGCCCTTCCGCCTTAACTCCGGTTTTACGTAAAGGTGCCGGAGTTCGGTCAGGTACCAGCTCCTCCAGAGGAGTCCCACGATCCCCTTGATAACGCCTTCCTCCACGGCCGTGTAATAGCGGCCCTGGATGACGGCTTGGGGATTATGGGCAAAGAGAAGCTCTTCCACGGTTGCGCGGTCTTCATCCCGCACTTTCTTAAATTCCAGTGGCATTTCTTCTCCTCCTTTCGTCGTGGAGGGCGGACAAGTAGTCCTTGCAGTCGCCGTAGAGCGGGTCGTTGCGCGGCAACTGGTCCATCTCAAGCCCGGCGTTGAAGATGGCGTCGGTGATCTCCGCATCCGAGAGGTCCCTTACGCCATAAGGGTCGTCGCTGCCGACGGCCCCGCCTTCACCCCAGTACTCGTCCCAGAACCCACCCTGGCTCTCCCGGTCAAAATTCAGGCCGTGCGAGAAATAGCGCGACGGGCTCGCCACGGACCTGCTCGTCTTCGCCTTGTGTTCGAGGTCCTTTACCCCCTCGACCTCGTACTTGGGGCTAGTGTCCGCGGCCAGGCGGTAGAGCCTGTAGGGCGCTGCCTCGAAATATGTGACCTTCCGGATGTCCAGGCCCGGGCAGGCCCACTCCCAAGCTTTTTCGAACATCTCCTTGGTGGAGGCTATGAACCTCCCCATCCGGTGCTCGCGGGCATCGAAAACGGCAAGGGGCCGGTCTTCATTTCTCCAGAAGAAGATCTCGCCCTCAGTCATGTAGGCGAAGGCGAAATCCCCCTTGTCGGAGATGAAGTCCGTGACCTTCTCTATCGCCGCTACCACGTCCTCGCCCTGGTTCTGGAGTTTTGCAATGCATCTCCAGAACGTTTCGCTGTCCACGGCGGCGGGCCGGACGCCGAATTCCTGGGCAAGCGCTTTCGTCTTGCCTATCACCCCGTTATGGATGCCGAAGTGCCATTTATCACGCACCCGGACGCCAAAGGGGTGAGAGTTTCTGTCCGACTGCTGCCCCGCGGTCTTAAACCTCACATGCCCCAGGGCGTAGCGGTACTTCTTTTCCCAGAGGAAGTTTGCATGGCCTTGCAGAAGAAATGTCCCGGCCCTTACGCCCTTTTTGCGGACCAGGTTGTTTCCACTAAGGGTCTTTATCGCTATACCTGTGCCGTGGGGATTGCTCTTTTCCTCGGCCAGCAGGAGCCCCTGAATCAGGGCGGTCACGCCGGCGTTGGAGTTTCCGCAAAATCCGATTATCCTGCACATTGACCGCTCACCTCCTCGTCTTCGTTAAGTTCCTGTATCCTCCTTTCAAGCGCCACCGCCTGCCTTCTCATGGCGATGTAGCGGGCCACGTTTATGGTGTGCCAGCAGTGGTTATGAGTCCGGAATCCCCTGCAGGCGCAAACGAGACTGTCGGCACCAGTATCGAGGTTCACACGATACCGGCCCTCGCCGTTTCTCGATGGGGCGTCCCAGGTTCCGGAATCATACCCAGCATCGAACTCTTCCAGCGGAATGACGCTTGATGGCCTCATCGCCGCAAGATTGGCGATCGCGTTTGGCGGAAGTGCCGGGTTCGGGGCAGTAAACCTCTCGTGCCGGTTTCCATAGGAGTACGCAAGGTTTTCCCTGCTTTGCTCCAGGTCCCTTCTTTCCGTCTGCCTACGTCTTCTTTCGAGCTCTCTTTCGAGGTCGAAGCCGTCCACATCAATAGGCGGCACCTGCGGCATATGGGAGGGGTTCCTTTCGGCGTCCCCCCTTCCAGTGCATATACCTGCCGTAGAGGTAATTCCTGGCCTCTCGAATCAAGGATGTTGAGCTTCCGTCCATGCCGACCGCGTCCATGACGCCGTCGAAGGTGGGCTCCACTTCCCTGCTCCTAAGGCCCTTTTTTACCGCGTGCGCCAGCATCAGGCAAAAAACTATCCAGGGCACGGCCTTTTGCGGCTCGGCCGTCCCGTTATGCAGGCGAAACTCGATAGTCTTATGGGCATGGAACGCGCATAGGTTTAAAGAGTGATACCTGTCCGAGAGATTGCCCTCGGCAAGCTGGACGAGGTTTTCCGTTTCGAGCCGTTTGCAGTAGCGGTTGGCCCTTCTGCTTGGGCTCACCAGGTACCAGAGGACAGGTGCTTCGATCTTCGCCCATAGTTTCGCGATCTCAAGCATGAGGGCCGTGTCCCAGTTCCAGGCGTCCACGTGGACGTGAAACCCGCAGCTTGAGTTGACCTTGGAGCCGGTCTCGCCGGCCGCTCCAAGCGCCTTCCTCACGGCGTCGAACCCCTGGGCCCCGAAGAGCTTAGGGCTTACCACCTCCACCGGCCCGAAACCGGGCTCCGTCCTTATGGAGCCGTCCGTGCCGATTTTCCACTTGCTGGTCAACTGGTGGTCGTAGCCGGTCTGAAGGGCCGGAAGGCCAAGCTGGCCCATTTTCCTTTCAAGCTCCTCCCTGTTTCTTACCAGCATTTCGAACTCGACCCCGAAGGAGTAAATCGGCAGCAGGTTCACCGTCTGGCGCTCCCTGAGCAGGCCCTCGTATTCCCTGTATTCCACTCCCTGCTTTGAAAGCAGGTCGCAAAACAGGAAATAAGCCTGGGCGTCCGTCAGGTAATCGCTGGCCTCCACCCCGAACCTCTTCAGGGCCGCATTCTGCCAGGTAGACGGCTTCCTTACGCCGTTTAGCTCTATCGCGGGGTTGCCGTTCAGGTACTCCCTAATGTGCTTACAGATCGCGAAGCCGACCCCGTTCTGAACTCCCTTTTGAAAGAGAAAACTCAGGCAGTTGCAGCCATAGGAGCCGTCCGAGTTTTTGAAGATCTGGTACTTGCCATTAAAATTGCCGGACTCGACCTCCGAAACGCCTGAGCGTGTCGGGCGGTTGTCCGGCTGCCTACGCCTGTCCTTTAAAAGGTTGATCGTCCCGCAGGACGGGCACTCGCCGACGACGTCGTTTCCCAACTGGACGCCGCAGTTACGGCATTGGACTGAAACGCCAGCATTGGCTTGGGCCGGCGCAAGCGGAAACGTTTCGACAGCGATCCCAGACATGTCCGCGTAGACGTCCAGGGCGTTTAAATCGATCTCTCTTGGCATGTGCTCCTCCTTCCGGAAAACAGTTCTCCGGAAAGAGGGGCCCCGTGGGGGACATGACCTCTGCTGGAGAACCGTGATCCGGTTTCTCCAGCAAGGCTGGAGGGTGTTGTTTTCAGTTCATACAGGCCACAACAACGTCGTATGGCGCTTTTCCGATCGCAAGTGGAACAACATAGACCGTGACCTTGAGCATCCTGTTTGCAAGCAAGACTGCCACGCTTATCCGTTTTCTTTTCATCTGTCGCCCCCGGAAATGAAAAGGCGGAGGATCTTTCCCTTCCGGGATAAAACCGCTCCGCCCACCTGTACTTTTGGACAGGTTTTTTACTTCTTTACAGGGCCGGTTTCGGCGCCGCTGGATGCGGCAGCCCCCGCCGTTTCCGATACCCCGGCGGTCTCGCCCGCCTCGGTGTCCTCCTGGGACTTGTAAGAGCTCCATGCCTGCTCAAGGGAGAGCGCCTTCATGAGTTCCCCCACGTAGAGGAAGGAGACCATGTCCATGGGCACGTTTATGGCCTTGCCTTCGCCCCTCTTGAGCGAATAGGCGTAGCCGGACTTGTCCTCCTTTTCCCATTTTTCAAGCGTGAGCCTGCTTGTCACCTCACCCTCGTCGCCCTTGAACTTGTGCGTGAGGGTCTGCTTTCCGCCCTTTTTCGCGAGTTCCGCGGTGAAAAGACAGATGCTGTAGGCCTCAAGCGGGTTGAGGATGAACTTTTGGCTCTGGTTGTCGCCGTTTCCGAAGGTGAAGAACCGAAGAGCGATCCTTCCCTCTTTCCCGGTTGCGGACTCCTCTGTGCTTACCTTCGATGTCGCCCTGATCTCTATTCCCGCGGTTTTCGCATAGACTGTGTAACCCTTCATCTTGATTCCTCCTTGAAATAAAAACGGCGGCCGGTAGCCCCGTCAAAGACGGGAAATTGCCTATGCCGCTTTACTACTTGGGTGTTAGGGGGCCGTCAAAGACGGCTTTTTCTCTCAGTTGCCCTACACGAAATCCAGCACGTTAACCGGATTTTCGGGCGTCATTTTGTAGACGAGCTTCATGAACTCGTCCATGGAAAGCAGAAACGTCTTCCCGTTGATTCTTACCCTTACTGACATATGCTCCTCCTTCCGAAACGATCTCCGGATAGAGGGGTCCCTATAGGGACTTGACCTCTGCTGGAAACCGTTTGATTGGTCTCCAGCAAGGCTGGAGGGTTTTGGATTTTTACCGTCTAGGACGGTTTACGACTCAAAAATCTGACCCTAATACTTCCTGGCATGCCTGCCAGTTTGAAACCATGGGCTGGGAAGTCCCGTATACCATGGAGTTTGCTCCCATTCTCAAAAGGAGTGTCCCTGTGACAACCCTGCTTTGCAGGGAAAAACCCGAGCGGTTTTATATCACTGGTGACTGGAATATATCTTTATGCCCTCTTAAAGGGCTTTTTTCTTTCTATCCTCCTTGCCGGGGTGTGCGGTCTCAGCCGAGTCTTTATCGCTCTTCTGCTGGCCGCCTTCTGTACCGGGCGCCTCAAGTCCCCTTGGCGCCCTGTACGGGACGCCAGCCATGGCGCAGATCTTTGCCGCGGCATGATGGAGGCCCTCTATCGCCTTCTGGTACTCATCCAGAAGCGGGACAGCCTCCTCGGGCTTGAACCTGATAAGGAGGTTGGCCCTGAGAATCCTGATCCCCCTGTCGGCGTTCCGCACGATATCGAGCACCCGGTGGGTATCGACCGTCCGTGTTATCACAACGCGCGTGTCCCTCTCCTGCGCGAGGGAGAGCTTTCTTTTAAGGCGTTCGTCTGCGTTTGGGGTATCCGGCATATTCTTTCAGACCTCCTTTTTCCTGTTTTTAAACGCCGTGGCAGTGATTGCCAGCGTCGGTATCGCGATAAAAAGCAGCGTCGATAAGACAATGAACCAGGACGAAATCAGTAGCACCGGCCTGAACTCTAGCGCCTTTTCGTACAGAAACTCCAACTGGCCTTGGCTGAGCAACCTTCGAAGTAGGAGCACCAAATTAGCTATCCTCTGGGCCGTGAAATAGAGATAGAGGAAATTGAACACAATGACGGCTATAAGCGCCTTGGCCAGGGCCCCGAGGGCCACCCCGCCAAGCAGGTTTCTGATCATCGACCTGGAGATATTGCCCACATAGCAGCTTTTGAGCGTGGCCAGGAAAAAGCCGTACCCCAGAGTAAATCCCAGGGCCAGCACAAGGGCGTAGACCTGATCAAAGAGGGTGGGTGCCTTGTCCCCGAAGATAGGGATTATCCTCTCCACCACCCCGATGGCAAACGGTGTCAGCAGGGCCACGATCATCCCGCTTAAAAAGGAGCTTTTCATGCCCACGACCATCATGTCCAGCCTGTCTTTTATCGAAAAGAACATGGGGTTGATGCCCTCCACCGTCTCCGCCTCCATGGCGGACATGTTCTGGATCTCCTTTATCGCGTCCAGGAGGCTCTTGGGCTTTTCAAGGAAGCCCTGGTTGACGATTACCTGGTCGCCGCTCTTGCCGGCCAAGGGTTACCTCCTCATCTCAAGATCGCCCGGAGACCGCCGATATAGGCCGTGGCGATCGCCAGGAGGAAAAAAACGATAAAAATCTGCATGTTCTGCCTCCGCGCCATGAAGTAGAACGAGAGCGCCAGGAAGCAGACCGAGATCAGCCTCGCCCAGAAGCCGGATAGGACGGTCTCAAACAGCCTGCCCCAGAAGGAGACGTACTCCTGCTGGGTGAAATACCTCAGCGGGTCCAGGTATTTGAAAAAGTCCATAATTTGTCCCTCTATAGTGATATACGCCAGGGGCAACTTTTGATTGGCAAAGAAGTGGATAAAAATGTCATCATTTATTAATATATAGGTACAATATTATCCAAAAACAAGGAAAGGATATGACACCAGCAGTAGAGAAAGCTGTAGAGATCATCAAGCAAATGGGAGGGACGATCCGCACTGCGGAGGCGATTCGGAAGGGCGTTCACCCCAGGGCGCTGTATGAGCTTCGCGACCGCGGCACGCTTGATCAGATCACGCGTGGCGTCTACAGGCTGGCGGAACTCGCCGCCATATCCAGTCCCGATCTCGTGACCGTGGCGTCAAGAGCACCGCATGCCGTGATCT
>JAKAJM010000027.1:17205-30726 GCA_021813765.1 Nitrospirota bacterium | reverse complement strand
TGCGCCCTTACTTCCCCCTCGTCGATCCTGATAATCTTTCCCGCCTTTTTGGTACAATTCCTTTTAGCCATGGTGTTCCTCCTCTGGTAGATTGTTTCTGGCGAAACTACATTACCAGATTCGAGGCTACATGGCTTTAATTGTGCGAAAAATATTGTACGTTATCTGATGCAATTAAGATATATATAATTTTTTCAATCAACTGTAACAGATAGGAATGTTCTTCCATCGCTATTTTTACCCGCTTTAATATCTATATGCCCATCTTGTCGCGTCGTAATACATTTTCTTGTCTCGCTGGCCTTTGAAGTATCCCGATGATGAATAGTCCAACCAGTACTGACAGCGCTGTATCGGCTTGTTGCGCTTGTATCACAGAAGCGTCCATCAGATATGATTGTGAGTTTGGGCTTTAAAATCTTAAAAAGATCATTATAAAAGCCAGATTCTCTGCCATGGTGAGGTGCAATTAATATGTCGGCACCTGATATTGCCATCGCAAAATCTTTTCTTTGCAATAAAGCGGTCCAAGCAGGAGATTCTATATCGCCAGGAAAAATGATTTTTGAATCAGAATATTCAATGATTACTATAAGTCCGTGGTTATTTATATTCTGTTTTGAACTAGATGAATCATTGAACACATAAAATTTTACTCCACCATTATTTTGTGGAGCTTCAGGATTGTCACTCGCTCCAATAGCAGATGTATATCTGTTATTGATCTCGATGTACTTATCTATTATGCCTGTATCCTCTCTCCTGTTTGCGGCGCGGATTTCCTCTTCAGACAAATGCCTAGGCCGATGAAAAATTCTCGGCGAAAGGGAATCAAAATGATATATATCGGTCAGGTGATCCGCGTGCGGATGGGTTATGAGCACTTCATCTAAGTTATTAATTCTGAAATTATTTTTTAAAAAAGTAAGTGGACTGAAATCTGACCTGCTACCTAAATCAATTACAAATCTTTTATTTGCCGGTGTTTCAATGTATGAAGCATTACCATGCTCAACATTCCAACATATTATTCTCAAACTGCTCATTTAATTTACTTCCAATCCCTTTAAATGTTTTACAATCCAGTAAACATATATGCCAAAAAACGACTAAAATTATCAAAGGCGCATAATATAGCGCTAAACCAATGGGAGTACAATAAGCAATTTTAATTGCTCTAATTGCTGCATACACAGTCAAGCAGAAGATTACAGAACTGGACAATGCAGTAAATAAAAGTAATATTACATGCGTACTTGCAAAATGAAAATACGGCGGATAATTTTCATTTTGCAAAGAAACCGCGGGTGCATCTATCCCCAAAGGTTTATTTATTAAGTACGTATTTCTTATTTTATTAACCCATCTAGCTGTATCTGAAAAATATTTTCTTTTTTTCATAAGCCAATAAATGAATACGGGACTGAGGCATGAAGCGAACGCGAGTAATAAACCTACGCCTAGATTTGCCTCAAATTTATCAGGATATTTCGAATATAGTGCAAAGGATGCTGTAATCACGGCTGCATAGCCAGTATATAAAAAGCTGATCATTGAGGAGAATGATTTATCGTAATGTCTCATCCATTCATGATACTGATTAAAATCTGCCAATAGGAAGTTTTCAGATTCCGCTTTCATTTCTACCTTACCTTATTACTCCACCTTGTTAAATAAAGATTGCGTGTAGTAAATTGCCGAATTATAACAGATTTGATTAGTACGGTGTACAGGAAGCATTTTTGTATTTGTCATTTTTGCATTCGCCGTACTCATATAAAAGTATTTGTCAGAAGGATTTGCGTGGTGAGCGCAAGGGCAACTGCCCCGCTCACGGGTCCGCCCGCAGCGATTTTCTTCTCCTCCTGCAGCTTCTTGCAAATCTCCAGCGTGGGGAATATGAACTGCTCGATAAAGGCAATCCCATCCTCCGGGGTCATCGGACGGGCGGAACTGCTCAGTTTTAGTTGAACCAGATATTGCATGAACAAGAAACCTCCTTTCTCTCAACAAACTATCAGAACAAACAAACGAACAAGATCTCCGGGCAACAAACGGCATTATCCAACAAACGAACAAACTGGAATAGACTGCATCGTTCAGATGTTAGCCGTCTTAAGCTCCAACGGTACCTGTCTCGACTTTTCCGGCCCGCTTGTAATTGGCTATAATCACTCCACTTGGTGTAACTGAACTCTCCATTAATGTAAATGCTGCTGGAATCGTGCCATTTTCAAACAACTTTTGTCCTTGGCCAAGAGTCAACGGGTGAATTTTGAGCCAGAGTTCGTCGGACCTGCCCCCAGAAAAATGTGCCACTTGTAATTAGAGTGTTGGCATAATAGAACACTCAAAACAAGGAGGCATTTGTGAAGAAGACCATGTATTCCGAAGAGCAGATCGTTGGCATTCTGAAGGAGGGCGAGGCGGGTATTTCGGTAAGCGACCTTTGCCGGAAATATGGGATGAGCGACGCCACATTTTACAACTGGAAGGCCAAATACGCCGGGATGGGCACTAGCGACGTAAAGCGCCTGAAGCAGTTGGAAGATGAAAACCGCCGGTTAAAACATCTGGTCGCTGATCTCACTCTTGATAACCAGGCGCTCAAAGAGGTCCTCTCAAAAAACTTCTAAGGCCCAAAGCACGGAGAGAAGCCGTGGCGTTCATAATCGAAATCTTTGGGCTGAGCCAGCGGCGTGCAAGCAGCCTTGTAGGGTTGTGCAGGAATACGTTGCGGTACCAGCCTGGCCCCAACAGGGATGAGGACCTTCGCAAGCGAGATAGCGCAGCAGCGGAAACGGTTTGGATGCCGAAGACTCCACATAATGCTAAAGAGGGAAGGACTGGTCAAGAACCATAAGCGGACTGAACGCATCCACCACGAGGAAAAGTTGTCCTTAAGGGTGCGAAGGAGGAAGAAACTGGCATCGCAGAGCAGGATCGAAATCCCAAAGGCAAGCAAGCCCAACGAACTCTGGGCCATGGATTTTCTCCGGGATGCTCTATATAACGGAAGGAAACTGAGATTTTTGCCGATCATCGACACATATACAAAACAGTGTTTTAGGATCGAGGTGGACACATCGATCACCGGGAAAAGGATTTGCGCAGTATTAAGCCGGATAGCCGATATTCAAGGGCTTCCCGACAACATCGTCGTGGACAACGGCCCCGAGTTCATCGGCAATGAACTGGATAAGTGGGCCTATGAGCGTGGAATAAATCTCCATTTCATCAGGCCAGGCAAGCCGGTTGATAATGCGTATATGGAAAGTTTCAATGGCAGATTCGGGGACGAGTGCCTGAACCTCCACTGGTTCATGAGCGCCGGGCAAGCGCGCAGCATCGCCGAGGCCTACCGGGTCGATTACAACAATGAGCGGCCCCACAGCTCCTTAGGCGATCTGACGCCATCCGAATTCATCAGGCTTGAAGAGGAAAAAACGGTTGGGGTACTCTAATCACGATTGGCACAAAGGATGGGGGTAGGTCCCCTGAACAAAGCTACATCCAGAGTTCTCAAGTCAAACGACTCGCAGACTTCGCCCTATAACACGTCGCGCTTGCGGGATCGGCATTGGTGCGGATTTCCGAAAAAATTGGTATCATTATCCTTGCGAAATCGAAAGGGTTCTGACGGACCCGGAAAAGGAAAATAAACCGTTTAAGGCCTTAATAGAAGCAGAGAAGAATGACTATAGAAACGGTGAAAAAAGGCGGAAAGGTATTCCCAGCATGGGTCATTATTACTTCATATGCAATGTTAATCGTTCTAGGGTTCGCGTGGTCGGCTACCCATAAAAATTGGCGGTTCTATTGGGAATATTTCGCTTCGGTTATCTCGTTTATTGCCTGTGGGTCCTTTTTTTACTTCAGGAGCATTACGAAAAGAAATCAAAATTATAAAGATTATCTTTCAACGCTTCCACTTGAAGATCTTGCCGCATTTGTCGGTACTCGTGAGTGGAGGCAACTGGACGACGCATCGAGAGGGGTCGTCGCCGATTTTCTGGAAGAACACGGAAAATGGGAAGATATAATGCGGAGGAGACATAGGAGATTCAGCAAAGGAAGAAACAAGGCCAAAATCAATATAGTCAGAGCGCCCATACTGAAAAAAGATGAATAGAAATTTATCGGCGGGAGGACAGTCATGTAACTTTTTGGGGCACTTGGCATCCGCCACGCCTACCCAAAAAAGTTTTTTTTGAAGGAGGAGCCCGGACCGGACCTCAGTTGGTCAAAAATGTTTCTTTCTCCGAAGAACCTTCTGAAAAATAAAAATCCGCTGTAAGAAGCCTCCGGTACGAAAAAGAACCTGCACCAAAAATGCACCCAAGTTGCCAGGAAATGGCTTAAATGAACGGTTTTGCCGGTTCTTCAAATCCGATGTTTCCGGCCAAAAGCAAGCAGGGGGGGCGATTCCAACAGGCTACCGCGGCGTTATTTTTCAAGTATTTCCGACACTTTCAGCTATCTCCTCGTAACTCTTTAACCTGTTAAAAGCCTCTTTAGGCCCGTTTTTTTAAACTCTTCTTCTGTAAGATTGCACATCTTTTCAGGCAAAACTGTTATGAAACGGATCAAGAGATCGTTTGGATCCATTCAGTTTTTAGAGAAAATTTATTTTTTGATGGATTGCCTGAACCTCTTTAAGTACATTTCGAGATCCAGAGGGTCATGGAATACGGACTCTTTCAGCCTTTTGAACCGTATTTTTTCCTTCTTGCTGAACCGGCTGGAATCCTTCTCCAAAACCGAGAGCCTCTTGTCAGCTTCGGCGGCCAGTTTGAACAATTTGTGATATTTTAACGGATTCGTTTTTATTGAGAAGTCTCCGGGGGCCCTCCACTTATCTTTCATATAGACCCATGAAGCGAAGTCGGCAAGCCTTGCGCCCTGCAGAGGCACGATAGGGGTTGTGTTTCTGAGCCCCTCTATACGGATTCCGTTTTTGTCAGCCACTATCTTGTGAGTCCCGTTAAATGGCAGCGCACCCTGGTCCTGCTCGAACTTCCAGTTGGATGTGGAGACCTGCACCCCTCCAGGCCTGTGGCAGGAGCCACAACTCCGGGCCTTTCCATAGGGGTGGGACGCCTGCTCGATCTCCAGCCACAGCAGTTGCTTATTATCTGCCGGCAGGCCGCTTACAGTACCCACTATGTAATAGGCGTCCTTCGTTTGGCCGCCCGGCCAGCGAAACATTATCCTGGGGGAAGGAGGCACGTCTTTTTTGAAATTCCCAAGGGCGTGAGGCCATACCTTCACGGGCATCCAGCGGCCTTCCTGGTCCCTCATTAAGATGGGGGGTTTTTGTATGCCGTAATAGAGCGAATATTTGACGAAAGGATTGGGTTTGCCGGTCACTTCGCCGGGCCCCCAGATCGTCAACTGATATCCCCTCAACTGGCTTAAATGACAGGAGGCGCAGTTCAGGTCCTTGTGAACGCTTTTTGCCAATGCCGCCTGAGCCTCCAGATGGCAGTCCTGGCAGGTGGCTTTGCGCATCATGTCCCCCATTCCTTTGGGTCCCATCTGGTGGCAGTCCACGCACTGCAGGCCCTTTGTATAATGCACGTCTGGCTTCTCGCCGGTCGGGATGGAATAGTCTCCTCCGATGTATGTCTCTCCCCTTCTGCTTTGCATCGCGCCTGGGTGGCAGATGCTTGTCCCCCTCCCGTCGCCGGCGCAGTTCAGTGCCGGGGGCTTCTTATAAAAATTATGGACTCCAAGCGTAGCGCTCGGGGCGTAATGGCAGTCGAGACATCCCGGGTGGCAGACGTTGCAGAAACGTTGCTTGGCCCTGGCCTGCTGATGGGTGAAGGGCACATCCATTTCAGCAGCTATTTTTTTTGTGTTTGAATAATCGAAGCCCGTCTTCCGGAGCCTTTTTTGTGGAGGGACGTCCGCAAAAGACGGGCCGCAGTTATGGGGGCCATAAGGATAAAGCCAGGTCCTCATGGTGCGCTGCCTGTAGTCGGCCCCCATGTCGGAGGTCTCAAACTGTTTCAACTCCTCCGGGTGGCAGCCCGGCTGCCCGCAAGTCTTTTTTACGATCTCCGGGTCAAAGTCCAATGTGTCAGGGTTCCTGTCCTGCCAAAGGAGATTTCTCACCTCCGGGTTTACATAAGGCTGCCCGTCAGAGGATTTTATCTTTGGCAGCAAGTCCCTTATCCCGAACGGGCCGGTGGGAACGAGAGGGCCTGTAAGCACGTCTCTTCTGTCCAGGATTTTTCCGTCGTATCCTATGAACAGGGCCTTAAGCATGCCCTTATGGGCATCTTTCATATTGTTTGCCCTTCCGTTTCCCAGATGGCAGTCCCGGCAGGTCACGTTTGTATGATGGCTTTGCTTCTCGACCATCTCCTGGGTGATGTAGAATTGGGGGTAGCCCAGCTTCGCGAGTTTTTCCCGGTTTGAGTGGCAGCTTATGCAGCCCTCGCTGGTGTTCTGCCACGCCTTATAGCCGGAGATGGAAAGTACAATAAAGAACTGCGCCGCAACAAGAAGAAGGAGCGCCCCTTTTGTGAAAAGCCTTTTCCTGAAAAAATCAAAAATTCTTGTCTTCACTACTGGTTTTAAAGCACGATAACCACGTCTGATTCATTGCACATAAGCGCATTGTCGAATTGGCTTCCGCAGGTTATATGCTGGGGGACCGATCCGGCGGCAAGGCCCTCCTTCCCCGCGCTGTGAGAGCAGAATGCCATCCTGACCCTTTCTAATCTGCAAAGGCCTGAATACTCGGCGTTTTCAAGCAGTTTTGTCCCGGAATCCATCGTGAATATGCTTACTTCGTGCCCTCTTGAAAGAGCCTCCTTTGTGATTCCTATTATATCCGCAAGATGTTTGTCCGTGTTAACAAGCATACCTATCTTCATTTTTCCCTCCGTGGGACTCCTTCTATATTACCAAGAAATCACCTTGTCGTTCTTTTCGATCATTTCCAGAAGTCTTTTATAATCCTTGTTTTCCCTAAGGTCAAACACGGAGACGTCGTTATCGATACTCTGCTGCTCGATCATGGTTTTTAGCGTCCCGCCGGCTTCTTTGCTGTGCAATATATAAAGGATTTTCATCTTTTCTCCCTTTTTTCAGTAAGGCAGCACCAGGTCATAAATGGAAAGCCTCTTTGCCATCTCCTGGGTTGAGACGTATGCTATCCCGGCGCTGCCGCTAAAGAAATTCGTGTATATGTTCAACCCCATCTCCTTCATTGTCTCCATGTTCATGGCATTTTCTTCGGAGTCCCCTACAGGCTGGTCGAGGATGAAAACGTCGATGGTATCTTCAAGTAGCGTCATCCCTAGCGACATTCGAAGCGCCTCTTCCTGCCTTTCCCTCACAAGCACTGCTATTTTTTTAGACATTTCTTCCTCCATGTTTTTTCCATACCGTTGCCGCCCATCGCGACCGTGAAATGAGTTTGCAAATAGTGTGCCAAATAAAAGACAAGGGTTTTTGTATCAAATCCATTTGACTTTCGCGGAACACCGCAATTATATTAGGAAAAGGTGGGAAGGGGTTTTTAAAGGACCAGGAATTAAAAAATACGGGTGCGTTTAGTCTTTCTTTCATTGTCTTTACTCAGTTTGTAGCCGGCTTGGTGCTTGGCTTTGTAATGTACAGGTCTGATTTTTGTATGGCCGGCGTGTTCCGGGACGCTTATCTGTTCAAGGATTATCTCAGGCTGAGAGCTCTTTTTCTTCTTGTTTCCCTGCTGGTTCTTTTCATTTATTTGATCCGGCATTTCAATCTCACATCCGCCTATTTTCCATCTTATTTCGGGACCCCGTCGGCTGCCGACCTATGCGGAGGACTTATCTTCGGCATAGGAATGGTGCTGGGCGGCGGATGTCTTCTAAGCACCCTTTACAAGCTTGGGGCGGGCCAAACGGCAAGCGCCATTACCTTCAGCGGAGTCATAATTGGGGGGTTCGCGTCTGCGGCATTATATCCCATGTTCCGGTCATTTGCGGCCTCCACCGTGCTGTTCAGGAACAAGACAGCTCTGGAGCATATAGTGGGGAGCGCAGGTGCGCCTGTGCTGGTTGCCTCGCTTCTGGCCGCCCTCCTTGTGGCCAGGTGGAAAAAAGCCGGCAAGCTGTCCCAGACGGCTTATGCCCGCGGATACATTCAGCTATGGAAGGCGTCTTTGATCATGGCCCTTGTCATAGGTGCGGTACAGATATTTTCCGGAAGGCCTTTGGCCGTGAGCATGGGGTATGCCAAACTTTCTGGCCTGCTAGGCGGAATGTTCCTTCCAGCGCTAACCGGAAAAATGGCTTTTTTTCACAGGGAAACGCCAAGGCTTCTTTATGGCCGGATAATGGATGGAGGGGCCGCTCCGGTATTTGATTCCGTTGTGCTGACCCAGCTTTCCTTCATGGCGGGAGTGGTGAGCGGGTCTTTCATATCGTCCCTGAGGCTGGGGGAGTTCAAAATAAGGCGCTTGCCCCCAAAAAAGCAGGCCGTTTCGGCTTTTTTCGGGGGCATGTTCATGGCCGCAGGTGCCCTTATGGCCGGGGGATGCAATCTTTGGCATTTAATAGGGGGGTTGCCCGTGTTCGCGCTTCAAAGCATGGTTTTTGCTTTGGGTATTGCAGGCGGGGCTTTTCTGGGATCCGTTTTTATCAGAAAGGCGGTTTTCCGTTAATTTGGGAAAAGAGGGGATAAAGGCCATGCAGAGTGCGGATGAGGGAAAAAGCAAAAACATCATCCTCGATATAAGGGGGCAGATCTGCCCTGCCTGTCTGATGATCACTCTCAGGGAGCTCAATAGCAACAAGGAAAGGCTCAAAAACGCGGAGGTCAGGCTTGTGGTAAAAACCGATCACCGCGACGCAACAAGGACGATACCTAGCGCGGCGTTTGCCATGGGGTACAGCGTGACTGTCAAGCAGATGAACAAATATTACGAAATAACCATGGAATATGCTAAATGACCTCTGAAAGAGCCGGCAATACGGGCCAAAGGCCAGGCGATGAGACGCTCAAAAAATATATTCGTGACAAGGTGAACCACCTTCTGTCCGTCATGGGAACAAAGCCCCTGAACAGGGAGGAACTGGACGACAATACCCTTATAGAGCTGGACCCGATAGGAATAATCGCGCTTTCCTTTGAGCAGATACTTGAACACCAGAAAGAAACCAACAAGCGGCTCTCCGTGGCAAAGGACCAGCTCCAGGCCGTCTTCGACGCCGTCGGGGTATGCATATCGATAATAGATGAGGACATGAGGATAGTAAATTGCAATGAAAAACAGAAAGAGCTGCTTGTATCAGCAAATACGGAGGTGATCGGCAGGCACTGCTATGAGATCTACTGCGGCAAGGATTCACCAAGCCTGGACTGCCCTGCCGTTGAGACCCTGGCGACGGGCAGGCCCGTTTTTATCCGCGAGGTGAAGAAAAAGAACAAGCATTTCCAGATAGTCACATCCCCCATGAAGGACGCCGACGGCCAGGTTACGGGAGCCATCGAGGTCTCAATGGATGTGACGGAAAAGAAGAAGAGCGAGGAGCTCATGCGTCAGGCCGAAAAGCTTACCGCCATTGGGCTGCTTGCCGGAGGGATAGCCCATGAGCTCAACAATCCGCTCGGCAATATATTGGGCTACGCCACGCTTGTCCTTAAAGACAGGGAATCCCCCCTGGATCCTGCGCACAGGGAAAAGCTGGAGATAATAGTTGAGCAGGCGAAAAAAGGCAGCGAAATAATACGGGGCCTCCTGGATTTTTCGCGCCAGTCGGTCCCGGCATTCAAGGATATACCCATAAACGACATCGTCAGGAAGACTACCCGCACTCTTCAAAGCAGGCTTGCCTGCCACGGTATAAGGATCGATTCCACTGTTGCCGACGGACTGGCCGTGCGGGCCGATCCGCGGCAGATCGAGCTTGTTTTCCTGAACATCATGCTTAATTCGATACAGGCCCTCGAGGGGACGGACGGCAAGGGCAAGGTCATCAGCATAAGGGCTGCCTGCAAAGGAGATTTCGTTCAGGTAAGTATCGCGGATAACGGGCCTGGAATACCGGAAGAGATACTTCCCAACATATTCGACCCTTTCTTCACCACAAAGCCTGTTGGGAAAGGGGCGGGGCTCGGACTGTCGATCTGCTCCGGTGTCATCAGGGAGCACAAGGGGTCTATCCGTGCGGTCAGCGAACCCGGAAAAGGCACGGAATTCATATTCCGGCTGCCGGCGCCGGTTAAAAACTAAGCGGAAAGGCGGTTTCCCGTTTGTTCAAGGTCCTCGTAGTTGAAGACGATCTCAGGATGAGGGAGCTCATCAGGGAACTGCTGAAAAAACAGGGTTGCGATGTAGCAGTCAGCGCGGATGGAACGGAGGCCATATCCCTCATAAAGGAGAAGGATTTCGATGTCATCCTGACGGACTTGAGGATGCCCGAGTCAGACGGCATGGAGGTCCTTTCCTGCGCAAAAGAGATGAGCCCGTTCACGCCCGTTGTGATGCTTACGGGTTTCGCAACGGTCGATTCCGCCGTTGCCGCCATGAAGGAAGGCGCCTACGATTACATACAAAAACCCTTCGATCCTGACGTCCTTCTTTTTACAGTGAAAAGGGCGCTGGAATACCACAGGCTTGTTGATGAGAACATCAGGCTTTCAGCGGGGCCCGAAATGAACCCCGATGAGTTCGTGGGCTCCAGCCGGGCTGTGTCGGAGCTTAAGAAACTGATCGAGAAAGTTGCGCCGCTGGACACCACGGTCCTATTGCAGGGAGAGACCGGGACGGGCAAGGAGATGATAGCCAGGCTTATTCACAGGCTTGGTCCGCGGGCCCAGGAAAAATTCCTGCCCATAAATTGCGGGGCCCTGCCGGAAACGCTCATAGAGGCCGAGCTTTTCGGGTATGAAAAGGGCTCTTTTACCGGCGCATCTGCCCGGAAAAAAGGCCTTTTTGAGGCGGCGGACCGTGGCACGATATTTCTGGATGAGATGAACAACTCTTCCGCCTCCCTTCAGGTCAAGCTGCTCAGGGTCTTGCAGGAAGGGAGTTTTATAAAGGTCGGCGGTACCGAACCCGTGGCTGTAAATGTGCGGGTGATCGCCGCCTGCAATACTGATCTAGCCAAGGACGTGGAGGAAGGCAAGTTCAGAAAGGACCTTTTTTACCGGTTGAACATCGTCACGCTCAGAATCCCTCCTCTCAGGGAAAGGAAAGACGACATCCCGTACCTGGCCCGCCATTTCCTTTCAAAATACTGCAAAAAATTTCAGAAGGAAATAAATTCAATTGCGCCTGAGGCCATGGCCGCGCTGGCGGAATATCCCTGGCCGGGGAACGTCAGGGAACTTGAAAACTGCATGGAGCATGCGGTCGTCATTGAAGGCGGCGGCAAGATAACGATTGCGTCCCTTCAGAGGGAGATATTGAAAAAGAAAAACAGCGCCGTCCATTACACACGTGCCGGCGGTTTCAAGATCGAGGATACGGAAAAGGTCCTCATTCAAAGGGCTCTGAACGCTTTTGACGGACAGAAGGCAAAGGCGGCACAGGCTCTTGGCATAAGCCTCACGACCCTCTGGAGAAAACTGAAAAAATTCAACCTTGAACAGGATTAAGATCATTTAGCAAAAGCTTCCCCCGTTTTATCTTTCCCTGATTTCAATTGATGCATTTCAAAATGAAAAAACTTTTCATTTTGAAACGCATCCCCGACTGGCTGCTTTGTTCCCGCTTCCCGCTGTCATGCTTTGTGGGCGCAGTGGCTGTTTGGCATTCCTCTTGCATATTCAGGTGGAAAGTTGGCCCTTAAAAAATTTTTAAAACGGCTGGAGGAAAAAGCTTGAGACAATCCGCCCTGGGATCAGATAACCATAACATCCTTCCTGTCTTTTCGGAAATGAAGGGCCGTTCAGGGAAAACCGGTGCTATCGCCCTCGTGCCGGCGGAGGGTGTGAATATATGGGTTGTGGACATCGTGAAAATCGCCCTCCAGGGCGCGTTTTGCGAGGATGTATCGGTAATCGCCCTGCCGGAGGGCGAATGGCCAAGGGCCATGCTGGAGGAGAAAGGGCAAGTGCGGGCATCCGGTCTCATAAAGCAGTTGGAACCTCTGCGCCTGGCATTTGACAGGGTCCTGGGCGTGGTGAGCACAGGCCTTTCCCATCCAGGCGTCAATCACGTTTTTGGCCTTACAGAACCGGAGACGCGCGTTTCTGTCATGTCGCTTTGCCATCTGGGACGGAGGGGTGAAGCCCTGATAAAGATGGCAAGGAGAGCATCCAAGACCGCGATACACGAGCTGGGGCATTCCTATGGCCTCCGCCATTGCGGGGACCACAAGTGCGTCATGTTTTTTTCATTCAATTTGTCTGATACGGATTACAAGGAAAGCCGGTTTTGCAAAAAATGCGGGGAGGAGCTGTCCCTGCTGAAATCCGGTGCTTATGATCGAAAGGAGGTCTGATACGAATGAGTGGTGAAACGAAGGCGGGCTTGACGCTGCCGTGGCTCTGGGTCGCAATAATCATTGCCTATCTTGCACTGGGGTTCATGCTGCCGCCATGGGACGGGTCTCTAAAAACGCTTGCCAAAACCAAGATCCATACCAAGGCCCCGAATGACCTCAAGAATCAGGCTAACAGCCTGGTCTTCTGAGATGAAGGGTGCCTTGAAAGCAGAAATTCCGGCAGAAAGAGGACTGGCATGGCCCGTCAGAAGATGAAGACAACCGTCGTCAAAGCCGTGGTCCTGCTGGCGTGCCTGTTTATGGCGTTGCCCGCCATGTCCGCAAACAGGCTCCTCGCCCGCGCGCAAAAGAAGCCATGCGGCATCGTAGCGCAAGCTACCGGCCCTCTGCTGGTGATGGAGGGAAGGGACAAGGTAATTCCCATTTCTTTCAGGGTGGGAGGGGCCGCGCAGGAGGTCAGGTTCTTTATTTCAGGAAGGGACAGGGCAAAAGGCATAACCATGCCTGAAAAAACTGTGAAGGTCAAGGACGGCGTTGCCTCTTCTTCCTTGTCATTTAAAGTCTCTAACGGCATGCCCCTTGGCCGGCACAGCATGGCAATAGAGATATTCGACGCCGGCAGGGGTGCAAAGATCTGCACCGTCACAGTACCGTATATCCTTTTGCCTGGGACGGAATGTATGTGTATGGAAACTCGCAGAGAAAACAAAGCAGTCTGGACGAACTATTGTCTCATAAAAACCAAAAAACACGGGAGGAACGAAAATGCGTAAACGGGTAAAACCCGGCTTCAGGGTCTTCATTCATCTGGTTTCATTTCTGGCCATCGTCTTTGGAGTGGCGCTGGCCGGCAGCGGTCTTCAAAAGGGGACGACGGTTGCATTTGCTGATGGGACGGGCGGAACGCAATTTGCCTGGCACGCCAACAGGCCCGGCATAACGCGGGCCCAGATAGCCCTGGGCAGGGCGACCAGGCTCCGTTTTGAGTTTGCCGTGAAAAACGCTGAGGGCAGGCAGGTCATGTTCGGCATCCCCAGGGAATACGTGCAAATGGGAATAAGCATCGTTCCAA
>JAKAJM010000027.1:0-17195 GCA_021813765.1 Nitrospirota bacterium | reverse complement strand
CAAAGGCGGTCACCGTCAAAAATGGGATGGCCAGGGCGAAGGCCGAATTTGAATGTCCGCCAGGCATGCCCCTGGGCAAGTTCAACATGCTGGTTGTGATGGTAGACGCCAAAACCAAAAAGGAATTGGGCAGTGGAATAATCCAGTTCATGCTCCTTCCTGCCGGCGTAGGCGGATGCTAGGAAGGGAGGGGCTAAGACATGAGTGATTTTGATTTTGGGGTAGCGGGCTGGTTCAATGCATGGTACAAGAAATTTTTCCGTGAGAAATGGCCCCTTTGGCTGGCGGCCCTTTTCATGGCCATCTCGGGCATCATGGCCTATGGCATCGCCACATGGTCGCTGGCAAGGACCGTGAGCGGAGACAACCCCTACGATCAGGCAAAACCGCTGGGCACGTTTCTCGGGCTTAAGGAACTTGGGGGGCTGATAGACAACCTTCTTGGCAAGATAGGGCTGCCGCATTATCCGTTCAGCGGTTATATCTGGCCCAACGGAACCGTCAATTTTTTCAGGCAGCTCCCAAACCCCATGCTTGAGCCCACGGTTGGCACCATGCTTGGCATTCTCTTTGGGGGGCTTATAGCCGCCCTCCTGGCAAAGGAGTTTGCGCTTAAAGTGCCGCTCGATAAGAGCGAGTACGGCCTTGCTGTCAGCGGGGGCGTGCTGATGGGTTTCGGGACGATCTTCATGTTCGGCTGCCCGCTGGCAAGCACCACGAACACGGGCGCCATGGGCGTGCAGGCGCTGCTCATGGTCGCCGGGATGACCATAGGCTCCTATTTCGGGGCGAAGATAATCGTTTGGCTTGAAAAAAGGCGAATGTCGATGAGCCTTGCATTTGCTGACGGCGCGGGCTACAGGCCGCTTATGCACTTTGAAAAGACGAGGACCATATGGCCCAGGCTCCCAGAGACCGCGGACGGGGGCGAGCCCGGGTCTATCAGGTACCAGCCGTACCTCGCCATCGGGCTGGTGCTGGTAATGATAGCGGTGCTCTTCAGGTTCGGCAACATGGGCTATCCCGCCCTCGCCCTTTCGTTTGCCGCGGCCACCCTTACGGGGTTTGCCATGCAGCGCGGCGGGATCTGCTTTGCCCACGCCTACCGCGAGCCCTTTCTTTCCGGGTTTGCGGACATGTCCAGAGCTATTGCCTTTTTGTACATCCTGCTGATCCTGGGTTTCCTTCCCATGAAGCTACTGGCCGCGGCCAGTCCGGACCTGGCGTATGCCGAGATATTCGCCGTCAGCCCGGCCGGGATCGGCATTGTGCTTGGGGGCGCCCTCTTTGGCATTGGCATGGCGCTAAACGGGGCCTGCGTCAGCGACAGCCTCTGGAGGACGGCAGAGGGGCAGGTGAAAATATGGATCGGGCTTCTGACCCTTATATGCGTCTCCTCGTGGTTGTTCCCGATGAGGAACGAACCGTGGTTCAAACACTACTTTGCTCCGTACGGCTCCCACAACATAAGGAACGTATATCTGCCGCACATCCTCCACAGCTATCCCCTTGCGGTGGTGCTGATGATCGGGGTGATCGTTCTCTGGGCCCTGATGATGACATGGTTTAGCGGCAGGACGTTCAAAAAATACATGGAAGGCTGAGCCGGCAGGGTCAGGCAAAAAAAACTTGCAGGAGGAAGATTTCTATGAGCGTAAATGCGGAAAAACCGGGCGGGGACGCCTCGATCACCAAGAGGCTCGATGTGAAGGGCCTTGTCTGCCCCCGGCCAATGGTCATGACCATGAGCATGCTTAAAGGCATGTGCGCGGGAGAGACCCTGGAGGTCAGGGCAAACGACAGCAGCGTCAAACACTCCATCCCCTCGCTGTGCGAGAGGGCAGGCTACAAGCTTTTGTCCCAGAGGGACGAAGGAGGTGAGTTTATTTTTCTGATACAAAAGTGACGGAAGTTTTTTGCGGGGGAAAAACCTAAGGAAAATTAAAAAAGAAACAACTCAGATGCTTGGGGAGGTAATTATGACAGGATTGCCAAAGAGGAGGACAGGCCTTCTGCTGCTCATTGCACTGGCCTCTGTTCTTGCTCTTACGTTCCAGGGCTGTGGCGGCGGAGGGGGGACATCAAGCTACTCCACCCCGTCCACCACCTCTACTGGAGTTGTAGTGGACGCTGCAACCGTAAAAAGTTGGGTTGACAGCGGGAAGGTGAACGGGACCGGCTACGACAGGGTGGTTATACTGGACCTTGGCTCTTCGGCCGATTATGCGGCCGGCCACATTCCCGGGGCCCAGTGGGTGAACTCCAGCAGCCTATATGAAAACCGCAACGAAGGTGTCCTTACGGACATTAATATGGTCCTTGACGGCCCCACTATGGACGCCCTTATCAAGAAGTACGGGATCGACCAGAACACGACCATCGTATTTACCAGCTCGGATTCGACCGCATCGAACGTTATTCCATACTGGACCGTCGGAAGGGCATACTGGACCTTCCGCTATTGGGGATTCCCCAAGGACAGGCTAAAGATCTTAAACGGTCTTGATGCCGCCTACGCGGACCAGTACGGACTTACAACCGCCTCCGCTCCGGCCGTTACCCCTTCCACATACAGCGTGCGGGACAACCCATCCTTCAGGGGCGACCTCAGGGCCTCGCTTATGGACATGATAAACTTCGCGGACGGAAAGGACTATAACACCGTCGTAATAGACGCAAGGGGGCAGGACGGCGACGGGTACGATACAAAGTCCTCCTACAGCGGGGACAAGGATCAGACGCCAGGCGTGTGGCAGCCCAAGACATGGGTGGCCTTCGAAGGCCACATAAACGGCTCGATAGCGGTAAACACCAATTTCTTCTATAAGACGGTCACCGGCAAGACCCAGACCTACAGGGTATTTCTTTCGCCTTCGGACATGGCCGCAATGCTTGCCCAGCACGGGGTCAACTCCACGCAAACGATCATTGTGCACTGCCGCACAGGGGTCATCGCCGCGGGGGCCTTTGTGGCTATCGATGGCGTCCTGGGATGGAACGTGGAAAACTATGACGGCTCATGGAGCCAATGGGGCATGTTGGCCTCGACTGCCAACTGCGGCCCTCTGGATCCCAGCTCCCCTTGGAGGACGGACACTCCCCAGCGAACGGCAAACCTTACTTTCAACGAGGTTGCGGTTGGAAACTGCACCGGCATCGAAGACGCGACCAATGGGGGCACTTATTCCGTCAACTCATTTGACACGGATTTAAACCAGATAAACGAGCAGGACAGCGCCTATTTCTCCAGTGGCGGCGGCAGTAGCGGCAGCGCGGGAGGAGGAAACATAGGATGCTAGCAAAAAAACTTGCGCCCAATAAAAACAAAACCCTGTCTTTAAGTGGGGGAGGAGGAAGGTCATGAAGGGAGCGCAAAAAACGGCGCTATTTATCGCGTTATTTGTAGTGTCGCTCTTTCTTGCGGCAGGCACCGCCCACGCGCTGCCTCCCATCGTTATCGGCGACCAGGGAGCTTTTATCAAAATGGCCCTTCAAGGCCAGCTTTACGGCGTGTGGAGGGACAAGGGCACGGGCAGCAGCAGTCAGGGCGATTCCACCGACCTGTTTTTCAGAAGGAACAGGCTCACTGTCTGGCTGCACGGCAATAGCAAATACGGAGCGATCACACAGCTCGAGTATGTTGGAACAAGAAATGTGGACGACCTCGTTGTGAGCGACAGCCCCGGCACCGAGTTCTCGGTTCTGGACGCATATTTTATGGCGGATCTAAGCAATGAGTTCAGGATATATGCCGGAAAGCAGAAGATACAGCTCACGAGGGAAAACCTGGAGGACTGCTTCGTGCCCCTTACCCTGGACCGCTCGCTTTTCATCTATACTCTGGAGCACAGCAGGGATACCGGCATAGTGTTCTGGGGGAACCTGCCAAGCATCAAAAGCCAGTACCGGTTCGAGGTCTCAAAAGGCAACGCCGGCAACGACTCGCCACAGGACAACTTCATGTATACCGCCAGGTTCCATGTTTCTTTGTGGGACCCTGAGTACGCCTATGGGTACAAGGGCACGTACCTTGGGAAAAAGAAAGTCCTGACTTTTGGCGTGGGAGGCCAGTTCGAACCAGATGCCGTGTACGATAACACGGTAGCGAAAACAGGGGCAAAGACCTATTACGCCTGGACGGCGGACGGCTTCATGGAGTATCCGCTTGATCACGGGACTTCTGCCATAACCCTTTCGGCGGCCTATCTCGACGAGTCGTTCAACGACGCGTACCAGGGAAGCAACCCAGACCCCAACAGCATAGGCCAGGACGGCCAAAAGAACGGCTGGTACGTCAAGGCCGCCTATCTGCTTCCTCGCAGGATCGGCCCGGGCCAGGTCCAGCCCTTCGTGCGTTATGAAAAATGGAGGTATGCGGACCTGTTTGACGTAATGAACCAGGACCTCACCTGGACCGGCGCTGGCTTGAACTACCTGATAGAGGGAGAGAACCTGAGGGTGACCGTGCAGTATTCCAGGACGGATTTCAGCCAGGAGGCAAACGCTCAATCGAAGAGTTTTGACACTGTGACTACGATGCTTCAATACAGGTTTTAGAATGAAGGATTTGCAGCAGATGGGTCTTTATTAGTCATTCCTACCCTCCTGGACCCCACCCCGGGGAGGCCAAACCTTCCCGGGGACTTTTTCCCAAACTCCACACGGATGGCAGCCCCGCCAGGCTCACGATGGTGCTGCTGCCTTTTTTGTGTTTTTGTTCAAGATGAAAACCTTACCCGACCGTTTCAAGGACTTTTTAGCCATGACTGTTCAAACCTGTTCAATGAACGGCCCCGGCGCATTGCGGCAAATTGCGCGTTCAGCCGGGATGCCCATAAAATTAAAAAATACTTTCCAGCTTCAGTTTTCAAAGAACTGAAGCCTATCATAAACCTCCGGGGCCATGACAATCCATATAAACAGTTTTATAAAAAATACAACGTGACCTTACGCCAGAATATTAAGGCTGCAACTTTTATCTAAAATCCTCGGTTTCAATTTCCGGAGCCATTTGATGCCCCTTCCATTCCGCGCCCAGACCAGGAATGCTGCGGATAAAACAATTCGCCCTGAAATCCGTTGTGAGTCCGTTCTTGGCAAAATGCAGTGTACGACCAGAAATAACCGGGTGCATGCGAACCTTTTTAATCAAGCATTATCTTCCCCGTTCGCAAGAGAATGATTTGTCTTGAGGAGGGGCAAGACCGCAAGATCATCAAGAGAATACTCAAGCAGCATGGCGCCAAAAAGAATTTCGATTGCTATGGACCGAAAATATTTCACGCTCATCCTTCTTGTGCATATAAGGCTGCACCAAGAGCCCCTGCAATCTCTGGCTTTTCAGCTACCATTATTCTTTTCCCCATGCCTGCCTCAATCAGGCTTTTCAGCAGACTGTTTTTGGCACAGCCACCCGCAAATGTGATGTCCTCATCCATGGAAACCCTCCGCGCCATGGAAATCACACGGTTTGCTACTGAACGATGTACCGCCACGGCTATGTCTTCCCGTTTTGCGCCTTTGGTTATGAGTGAAATGACTTCGGATTCGGCGAAAACCGTGCACATGCTGTTTATCTGCAGTTCACTGCGGCCTTCAGAGGAAATAAAGCCGAACTCTTCAAGGGCATAGCCCAGGGCCCTGGCCATTATCTCCAAAAATTTTCCTGTCCCGGCTGCGCACCTGTCGTTCATCTCGAATTTTTTTACGCTGCCCACCTCATTGAGGCTTATTACCTTCGTGTCCTGCCCCCCAATGTCTATGATTGTGCGGCACGAGGGGAGCAGTGCGCGTGCCCCCCTCGCAAATGCTTTTATTTCGGTAATGGTCTGTATGCTAGTGTGGATTTCAAGGAGATGCCGTCCGTAGCCCGTAGCTACGACTTTGTCTGCCGCGACCTCCTCCAGGAGCCCCTTACACCTTTCCAACGGATCAAAGGAGGTATCGGCCATCCTCGTTGCCGCCAGCTCTCCGTTTTCAAGCAAAGCGGCTTTTATGAACCTGGAGCCTATGTCTATACCCATAGCCCGCATGGTGTCTACCTCAGTATCTCGATAAAGGCTTCTATCCTGGTTTTGAGCTGCCCGAAGTCTTCCATGCTGTAGTCCGTCTCTATGCGCATGAAGGGCACTCCGGTGACGGCTCTCTCCGCCTTATACGCCTCCATCATGTAAGGAGTGCAAAACTGGAGAGAGTAATGTATTATGCCGTCCGCTTTAAGGCTTTTTGCAAGCGCCTTGATGTTATCGATCCTTTCATTATTTGGAGTAAAGCAGGCGCAGTCTATTCCGAGATAACGGGAGGCAAGTTTCTCCATCGCCTCATCAACCGTGGAGAAATTCTCATCAAGCAGGTCCCTGTGATTTCTTTCTCCTATGCAGGACTCCTCTCCAACCGCCACGGCGCCACTGCCTTCAATTATCGCATGGAGTTTCCAGTTGGGTATCGCCATCGGCGAGCCGGAGACGAGTATGCGCGGAGCGCCTTTGGCGGCCGCGCCTGTTCCATTTGATACCCTCTGGTCAAGTTCGTCACAGAGCTTGTTTGTCATCTCAGTAAATCTGACGGGGTCGTCATAGAATGAGACTTGGTTTACGAGCAGAGCATCCAGGCCGGATATCGGGGCGGGATCCGCCGCCCTGAGCCTGCTTAGCCGCTGCAGCGCCTTTCTTTTTGCGTTCACCTTGGAAACGGCCTTTTTAAATCCCACGACAGTTATTTCTTTTCCCGAAAGTGCCACCATCTTGTCCTTGAATCGCATTACTTCGCTTAGCCAGAGCTTCCTGTCCTCGGTGGTCTTCATATGGGGGACTTCCATCACGTAGACCTTCCCTGTTATGTCGTTAAAGCTTTCATATGCCTTTTTCTTGCCGTCGCAAGTGGTTTCGCCAACAATAAGGTCGGCCGATTCCACATAGGGGCAGAGACCCGACAGCTTGAAGCCCATAAAGGCCTTTATGAGGGCGCATGTGTTTCTGGGCAGGTACTTCCCGGCCTCGTCGGATCCCACCTCCGCGCCTGCACAAAGACCGATGCACACTCCGTCTGCGGCAAGCACGATCTCCTCCGGCACATAGACACAAAAAGTACCGACAACCTTCCGTCCGGCTTCCTTCGCGTTCAGTATCTCCTCGATCCTCAGCCCATGGACTTCGGAAATGACAAAATCAAAATATTCCATCGCCTTGGGCCTGTTTTTCTGAGATAGATAAATGTCCTTATAAGCCTTTGAAAGAACATCCAGTAGCCCGGCATGATTTTCAAGATTGAGTCCAAGGTCTTTCCACATCTTTGTATAGTCTTTTCCGCTCATAAGCCCTCCGATTTTTTCTTTTTAACCAAAAAATTTCTGCCCCGCAAATGAAAAAATTTAATTCCAGAATGTATACAAATTATTTTTTATGCGGGATGGCAAGGTCGAAATAAAAAAACCTCAAACACTTTTTCAGCGGCTGACAACTTTGCCTACGCTCAGCAGTGAGGTTTAGAAACTTTTCGCTATGGAATTTTTGCGGGAAACTTGGATAGGCTCAGCGGGTCAAATGATCAGTTTGGGAGCGTGAACATGAATAACCGCCGAAACTCCACAGCCGGAAAACCTCGACCAGGCTTTTGATGTGCATCGTCAGCCAAAACCAGATTTAAAAAGCCCCGGCATGAAATGGGCGATCACCTGTCCACCTCCTTTCAAAAGAATTGTTTTCAGTATACGAATAAATTCCAAGTCTGTCAATTCCAATGCGCAGCCATTTGGATGGCAACGTGAAAGGCGGACGCAATAATGCAGGAGTCTATTTTTCGCAAGACTGATTTAAGATTCGCGGTTTTGCTGCCTGGGTGCGCGTCTTTGAGCCCATACGGAAAACCATTCGATATTAACTGCGGTACGGGCGCGCGGTGGATATCAGGCAGCGGGCCGCTCCTGACGATGCAAGGAAAATACATGGAATCTGATACCGGAGAGCGCATCAGATCAAAAGGGGGTAACTGACTTGAGAGCAAAAAAATCATTTTTCGCAAAAAACTTCGGTTTGAGGATGGTCTTTCTTCTGGCAGTCTGCGGCGTATTGGCCCTGGCTGGATGCGGGGGATCATCTTCGCCGTCGACCATCAGCGGGCAGGTTATAGACGGCCCGATAGCTAACGCGAAAATACGCGTATACGCGCTAAATTCCGACGGCTCCACGGGGGGCCTGCTTGGCCAAACCACCACGGACGGCAGCGGCAAATTTTCCGTGAATACCGGTTCCTATAGCGGAAACTCGCTGGTCGAGGCATCAGGCGGCACGTATACCGATGAATACACCGGCCGTACTGTAAACAATAACGGCACCCTGCATGCCGCCGTTACCGGCGTGACGCCAGGCAGCACCATCACTGTTGTCGTAACGCCCATGACCGAACTGGCGGTCCAATACGCGGGCAGCGCACTTACAACGGCCAACATAAAGAGCGGCGACGCGGCGGCCTCAGCCCTCCTGGGTAATGTTAATATTATGGCCACTACTCCATCTGGCAAGTATGTCTATGTGGCCAATTATAGGGATAACGACGTTTCGCAGTACACGATAGGGGCGGATGGCAGCCTGACCCCCATGAGCACCGCGACGGTGGCCGCAGGGCTTGGTCCATACTCTGTTATCGCACGGTAAGTCCAAGCCGTAAGATGTTTTAAAATCTCCGGGGGGCGGCAAGACCGCCCCCCTTTTTCTCCCGAATGATTTAAGACGTGCTGGAGTTGAGTGAGGGTGGCACTGCTTGAGCAATAGGAAAAAAGGGACCGTTTTTCAATAGTTCAATGGGAATATGTGAGTCAGCCGGCATGGCAGGGGCGTGTGTTACAGGACGAAGTTAGCCTTAAAAAAACGTTCTATGTTTGTGAGGCTTCCTGGACGCAGTCTTGACCGAGACAAAATTCGCGGATAATGCCATTTTGCTGCCGGTAACTGGTAATTGTTTCCGAGTGTACGACTTTTCTGCTGAGGTGCCACAGAGTATTATAAAGTTTTGTGTAGTCAGTGATTTCGTTATCGCATTATAAAGGCAAAAAAGGTTTATGGGGCAAAAAGGGAGTCAGGAAGTGGCGCGTTGACCAAGTATTTGTTCATCGTGGCTTCGGCTATTTTCTGCCCTTCAGCAAAGTAGACTATCCTGAAGGGAAACACGGTTCCCGCAACTTTTCTGAACCTGGAAAATTCTGACGATAAAACGGCGGTCCTGCCACCGGCCAATGAAATGTATCCGGTAACTTTTACAATAAGGGACGTTCCGGCATCTATGCAGACGTCCATCCGCGTACCCTCGCTGTCCGTTAGATGCAAGATCACGACCGGTCTCCCATGCAGGAGGGCCTTCCCTTTTATGCTTATCCGATAAACACCGCTCAAAAGGCCGTAGGGCAGATCGAAGTGCTTACACTGATATAACATTGCAAAAAAACGATAGTCACGCACTTGTGAGAGGGGTTCCTGATCAGTGCCCCTGTATCCTTGATCTCCATTCAATATTCTTGTCTCGGAGGAATGCCGGTAATTTGTCTCAACCCGGAGTTTCCGGGGCCTTTTAAAATACAGCTCGTAACTGCCCCAGTCCTGGCGCATAAATGCAGCTACGAAACCAGCCGCGTGAACGGTTTTGATGTTCCGGATAGCATTTGGGCCGCCATATGCGGATATGATCTTTTTTATGATAGACCGGCTGCCCTCCCGCCCATGATTATTGCCGTAGGCGAACGATGCCTCCGGGGTGGACAGCAAAAACAAAACCGTGAACAAAACAATGAGGGCCTGAATATTTTTTGCTGCCGGGCATTTTTTCATAATTGAGAATGATTTTAAGTTAAGAATTATTCCATGTCAAGGCCTTTCAGCTGAATTCCGCCTCCCAGGAAAAAAAATTCATTCCTCAGACGGTCCAGAAGTTCACCCATCTCTCCTGCGCCATCGACTTCAGGCCCCTGGATATCTCCGACATCTTTTCAATGCTCTTGGCCGTATCCTCGGACACCTGGGACTGCTCCTCTACCGCTGTTGCGATCTGGGCTATCTCTTCGTGGCATTTGCGGACAGCCCCATCAAGCGAGGTTTTCATCATGGGAAATGTTTTAAAAGATGTGGAAGAGCTTGACGATCAGCTGCGGTTGTTTTTTTACAAGATAAATACGGTCCTTTTTTTGGGGCAGGATCTGCGCGGGAATCCGGCAGCAGCGTACCGGTTGTAATGAGTCCTGCGTGACCGCACGTTCTTTTCAAGGCTGGCCCGGTTTTCCGCCCGGTCATTAGAACCTATCTCAAAATTGATTTTGAAGCAAAAGAGAGAGGAAATCGTGGCAGACAAGAAAGAAAGGGAAAACCGCCGTAGGTGCTCAGCTTTGCATTGAGGATGGTTTTCCCTTGATGACGCCGTATGCCGCGATTCTCAGCCTTTCGCAGCCGGAAGCGGTTTTGAAATAGGTTCTAGTTAGTTCGGAGAGAAAATTGACATTATACGGTCATAATTTTGACATTTTTTGGTCATTTCCTGGCTGTATCAATGTAACTCCAGGTAAAATCATCATTTTCAATTTGGCACAATTTATGCGTTGAAAAGGATAGAGAAAGTTGATTGGCGGGAGGTTTTTTTGAAGCCATGATCGACAAAGACTCGGAACATCTCTGGGACGATTTCAGACGCTCTGATGAAAAAAAAGCCGGGTGCAGACTATGTGAGAACAAGGGGTGTCCGGAATTCATCGAGATAGAAGACTGCATCACCAGCAGGCTCGATATTGAACGCATATACTATTGCCCGCGCTGCGGGCGCAAGCTGGGCTGATTCCTCCTGTAAGCTCACCGTTGCCACAGGATTTCCGCCGCTTCAAGAGGGACCGGAACGCCAGGATAGTTAGGTATTACACGCGCGGTATAATCCGCAGCCGGCCGGGTTGCAGGCACCGCCGCACTGTAGATGTAAACGTTTACACCACCGTCCAGCTTCCGGCGACGCGTCATTTCCACCCTCTCCGGCCCTTCACCGTCTATTCCGTCCGCATAGAGTTCCACGCGAACTGCATGCCAATCGAGGTCACCCAAGCAGACCTGGGCCTCAAATTCATGGTTTCCCTCTGTTGTCCTGACCGAAACCTCTCCGAAATGCAGATGGCCCCATTTCCGTTCAACGGCACGCTTCCACTCCACTATCCTGGAGGCCATTGCGCCTTTATCTTCAGCCCGATTCCGGTAGGCAATGGCAGCGGGAATATAATATTTCTCCGTGTACTCCCTGACGGCCCTGTTTGCCGAAAAGCAGGGCGTAAGCCGCGCCATGCTCTCGCGGATCCGCGAGACCCAGGCAGCCGGAATACCGTTTTCGTCACGCTCGTAAAATTCCGGTATCACCTTTGTTTCAAGCAGCTCATAAAGAGCATTCGCTTCCATGGAATCCCAGCCCGGGTCATCTCCATGCTCCTTCCCATCCCCGAGAGCCCAGCCTACTTTTGGCGTATATACCTCGGCCCACCATCCATCAAGTTCAGACAAATTCAGCCCCCCATTTACGAGCACCTTCATCCCGCTTGTCCCGCAGGCTTCCCACGGCCGCCTGGGCGTATTGATCCAGACATCCACTCCCTGCGCCAGTTTCCCTGTCAGCAGCATGTCATAATCGCTCAGGAATACTGCATGCTTCCGCATTTGATTTTGGCTGATAAAACTGGTCCATTGTCTGATCAAGTCCTGTCCCGCCTGGTCTGCCGGATGGGCCTTGCCGGCAATGATGAGCTGAACCGGCCTCTCCGGATCGGCGAGGATGCGCCTGAGCCGCTCAGGGTCGTGCAGAAGCAGGTTTGGTCTTTTATATGTTGCAAAACGCCGCGCAAAACCCAGTGTCAATGCATTGGGATCGAAGATGTGCCTCGCATCTTCAGCCTCCGCGGACATTGCGCCCGAGGCTTCCAGCTCCGCGGGAAGACGGAAGGGTGCCAGTTGCTGGCAAAGACGGCTGCGAACATATTCAATCAGGCTTTTGCGGCTGGCAGTGCGGCATTCCCAGAGCCTTGAATCCGGCAGCTTTTTTATGTTCTCTTCCAGGTTTGACAGATCGCCAAGCCAGCGGCCCTTTCCGCATGCGTCCGTCCACAGGGAGTCTGCCTCTTTCGAATCCCAGGTGGGTATATGGACCCCGTTCGTGACATAACCCACAGGCACATCAGCCGACGGCCACCGGGGGAAAAGGGGTTCAAAAAGATGCCTGCTCACTTCGCCGTGAAGGCGGCTCACGCCGTTTACCATCCCGCTGCCCCTGATTGCCAGATACGCCATATTGAATGGTTCAGAGGGGTCTTCAGGGTTCTGGCGGCCCAGTGCCAGCAGATCGCTGGTGGAGATGCCCAGCACTTTCTGCGCACTGGAACCAAGGTATTGCTCTATGAGCGAAGGAGGAAAGCGGTCAAAACCGGCTCCAACAGCAGTGTGGGTGGTAAACAGGTTGCCCGCTTTGGTCGCGGCCAGCGCGGCTTCGAAAGGCTGTCCCGTTTCTTCCATAAAAACCCTGGCGCGCTCCAAAATGGCAAATGCGGCGTGTCCTTCATTAAGGTGGCAGACTTCGGGCCTGATGCCCAGGGCCCGCAGAAGCCTCCATCCGCCGACACCCAGCACGAGCTCCTGAACGAGACGGAGTTCCTGGCCGCCTCCATACAGCTCGCTGGTAATCTCCCGGCGGGCGGGGGTGTTCGCCGGATCATTGCTGTCCAGGAGATACAATTTGGTCCGACCCACCTGGACCTGCCACGCTCGCAGCCAGAGCGGATATCCAGGCAGTTCGACCCTGATCCTCAGCCACTCGCCGTTTTGTTCGCGCACCGGCATGATCGGCAGCTGGCCGGTATCGTTGTATGGAAAGATGGCCTGTTGCGCCCCGTTTCTGTCCAACTCCTGGCGGAAATAGCCCTGATGATACAGCAGCCCCACGCCGATGACAGGTACGCCAAGGTCGCTTGCCGTTTTGAGCTGGTCTCCGGCCACATTGCCCAGTCCGCCTGAATATATCGGAAGCGCCTCGCTCAGCATGAACTCCATGCTGAAATAGGCAACAGCAGTAAGCGGGGCATCGGGATGATTCTTTTGAAACCACGCGGGCGACTCCAAATTTTGACGGTGATCCTGCACGAGCTCAGCCACCCGCTCCGGGAAAGCCGGGTTGCCCAAAACGCCGCGGAGACGTTCGAGCGAGACGGTCTGCAGTACGACCCATGGGTTATACGTAAGTTCCCAGAGTTCCGGGTCGAGCTGTTTCCATATTTCATCTGCGGCATGGTTCCAGTACCAGTGCATGTCCAGCGCCAGGTCTGCGAGAAAATCAATACTCTCGACCTCGGCGGGCGATAGCTCTCTGATCTTTCGCAGATAAGCGGAAATCGGGCCCATTACTCTATCCTGTATCGGGTTTACCATTCTTTCCTGTACTTTCATATCCATTTTCCTCCGGTTTGCCACAGCAGGGACAAACTCAAATTGGCTGTTGATATTGGGCTTCCCTGCAGAAGCCGCAGAGGAGCCAATGTGAAGAATTTTGTTTGATCAATTCGCGCGCTTGCCCCCCCGGCAATCCACGGGAATACGCTCGCATCCATTTATGGGCGTCAAGCCATCTGTCCTATAGTCTTCCTGAAGCGCCCGAGCGAAATAGCGAAGAGTATCGCCCCGATAAGGATAAGAGCGGCAAAATTTGGCCATACGGTTAAAAACCCGGCGCCGCGGAACAGGATGGCCTGGGCCAGCATGACAAAATGAGTATTGGGCGCCACAAGCATGATCTTCTGAACGAATGGGGGCATGCTTTCGCGAGGGCTGGAAGCGCCTGAGAGGATCTGCATCGGCAAAAGCACCAAAATCGCCAACAGACCGAACTGCGGCATCGACCGGGCGGTAGTCCCAAGGAAAAAGCCCAGGGAAGTGGTCGCGAACAGATCGAGCGCAGCGCCCGCCATAAACAGAATGACGGAACCCTCTATGGGTATTTTCAAGGCCCACCGGATGACAACGAACAGAGCGCATGCCGAAGCGGCAAGGACAACCAGTGTCATGGCCCACAACTTGCTTAGCATGATCTCGAAAGGGGTGATAGGCATGACAAGCAGGTGTTCCACAGTGCCGTGCTCCCGCTCGCGGATCAACGCCGCGCCGGTGAGTATGACCGCCAGCATGGTGATCTCGTTGATCAGTGCCATTGCCCCGCCGAACCATATCCTGTTCAAGTTCGGATTGAAGCGCGCCCGCATGACAAGATCAACATTTGGGGCAGTCCCGGCCTGATTATTGTGAAGAAAATCGCTTATCTCACGGGAAACTATGTCCTGTACATACCCGCTTCCGACGAGGGCCTGGCTCATTCTGGTCGCATCCACGTTCAGTTGAATGGACGGTGTGCGGCCGGCCAGCACGTCATGCTGGAAATCAGGCGGGATATCAAGGGCGAAAGTGTCGAGCCCGGCATTCATCCTGGAATCCATTTCAGAATGGCTGATCAGTTCCGGCTTGCTGAATAAGGGCGGATAGAACGCGTCCCTTATGCGCATGGAGAGCTGCGAGCGGTCTTCATCGATAACTGCTATAGGCGCCTTATGCAGAGTCTCCGGAACGGCAGTGGCTGAGGAATAGATCGACAGACTGAAGGCGTAAACTATCAGGACGATCATTACTGGGTCGCGCATCAGGCTGCGCAACTCCTTTATACCCAGGTGGAAGATATTGGCTGGCCTCATATCAATGCTCCTGTTTCCTTAACAGGCCGGCCCCTAGAACAACCAGCACGGGGACGGCCACCAGCAGGGGAATAAATGAAGAGGGAAGGTCACTGAATCCAAGTCCTTTGGTGAAAGTGCCGCGCGTAATGACCATAAAGTGAGTGGTCGGATAGACCGCGCCGATCGCGGCCCCTGCCCCCGCCAAAGAGGAGACCGGATCATTGAGGCCACAAAACTGGATGGCAGGCAGCATTGTCAGTATGGCGGTGCCAAACACTGCGGCGACCTGGCTGCGGGTGAAGGACGACATGACAAGACCGATAGCGGTAGCTACAATAACGTAGAGCAGCGCCCCAACCGAGAGCGCCAGGAAACTGCCCTTGACGGGAACCTGGAACAGGGTGACCGCCATAAGGACCATCAGGACAAAATTTACCATGGCCATTGCAATATACGGCAGCTGTTTGCCAATAAGAAACTCCAGCCGGGTTACCGGCGTCACATACAGGTTGACGATCGAACCCATTTCCTTTTCCCGCACCACCGACAGGGCGGTCAGCATAGCCGGGATCATCAGCAGTATCAGCGGGATCACCCCCGGGACCATGGCCGGAAGATCCTTTAAGCCCGGATTATAGAGGAACAGTGGTTCGATTGACGCCGCGCTGCTGGCTTGAAGCCCCTGCGTGGCCAGCCACTGATTATTGACACCCTCCACATAGTTGCGCACTGTTTCCGCCATGGTCGGCATGGAGCCGTCAATCCAGGCGCCGATGTCGACATCGCGGCTGCGTTTCAGGTCACGGGCAAACCCGGGAGGGATCTCAATGGCCACACTGATCTTCCCGGATCGCAGTCGCCGGTCCAGATCGGCGTAATTTTTAAGCGGAGGACGCTCTATGAAATAATGGGAGCCTGCCATATTAAGCGCGTAATCATGGCTCGTGACCGTCTGGTCATAGTCCAGCACCGCAAAGTTAACATTCTCCACATTCATGGTTACGCCAAAGCCCAAAGCGAACATCAGCATGATGCTCCCCAGCAAAGACACTGTCATCCGGATCGGATCGCGCATTAATTCCAAAGACTCGCGCCTGCTGTAACTCAATATGTGCCGCAGATTAAAAATGCCTCCCCGCTCAGCGATCTGCGGAGACCCTTTATCAGGCAAGGGCATATTGGCCGTTCCGGTTATCTGCGCGGCGGGACCATCCGTTCCATACGCCGCCTCTTCAAGATAGCTAATAAACGTGTCCTCAAGATTTTTCGCCCCGCGCTTCCCGATCAGCGCCGCCGGCGCATCGCTCACCAGCACCCGGCCGGCGTGCATGAGCGAAATACGATCGCAGCGCATGGCCTCGTTCATAAAATGTGTGGAGACAAAAATGGTAACATTATCGTTTCGAGCCAGATCGATCATGATCTGCCAGAAGACATCACGCGCCACCGGGTCAACGCCGGAGGTAGGCTCATCCAGGATAAGGATTTCCGGCCCGTGGATCATGGCTACCGCCAATTGCAGACGCTGACGCTGGCCCAGGGGCAGAGCATCCGGCAGATCATCCATTACGCCGGCCAGGCCGAAACGCCGGGCCATTTCCTGCACACGGGACCCGATCCTGCTTTCCGGCAATGTGAACAGGTGCGCGTGCAGTTCGAGATTCTGCCGGACCGTAAGCTCGGTGTATAGCGAAAAAGACTGGGTCATGTAACCCACACGCCGGCGCGTGCCGATATCGTGCGGGTCCACGGCCTGCCCGAAAAGCAGCGCCCGGCCCCCGCTCGGCGGCAAAAGGCCGGTCAGCATCTTCATCGTTGTCGTCTTTCCGCACCCGTTTGAGCCAAGGAAACCGAAGATCTCGCCGCGCTTTATGCGGAAACTGACATGGTCAACGGCGGTGAAATCGCCAAAGCGCATAGTAAGGTCATGCGCCTCGATCGCCGCTTCTTCTTCAGCGCCGCCCGTACGCGGCGGGATGGTTACAGGCTTGTGTCCCGCACGCTGCGCCTCCGGTAAAAGCGCAATGAACGCTTCTTCGAGGGTGCCGGAATGCGTGCGCTCAAGGAGTTCCTTTGGCGTGCCCGTGGCAAGCACACGCCCGGAGTTCATCGCAACCAGCCAGTCAAAGCGCGCGGCTTCCTCCATATAAGCGGTGGCGACCATAACGCTCATGCCGGACCTGTTTGCACGGATACGGTCTATCAGCTCCCAGAACTGGCGCCGCGACAGCGGGTCGACTCCGGTGGTAGGTTCGTCAAGGATCAACAGGTCGGGGTCATGGATCAGCGAGCAGCAGAGGCCGAGCTTCTGTTTCATGCCTCCGGAGAGCTTTCCGGCGGGCCGGTCCGGGAAAGGGGCCAGTCCTGTGGACTCCAGAAGGTCAGTTATCCTCCGCTGGCGCTCGACACCCCCCTGCCCGAACAGCCTTGCGAAGAACTCTACATTTTCAAATACGGAGAGTGTAGGATACAGGTT
>JAKAJM010000097.1 GCA_021813765.1 Nitrospirota bacterium | reverse complement strand
CCTATCACCCCGTTATGGATGCCGAAGTGCCACTTGTCGCGCACCCGGACGCCAAAGGGATGGGAGTTTCTGTCCGACTGCTGCCCCGCGGTCTTGAACCTCACGTGCCCCAGGGCATACCGGTACTTTTTCTCCCAGAGGAAGTTGGCGTGTCCCTGAAGCAGAAAAGTCCTGGCCCGGCAACCTTTCTTGCGGACCAAGTTGTTTCCGCTCAGGGTTTTAATCGCGAGTCCTGTGCCGTGAGGGTTGCTCTTTTCTTCCGCTAGCAGGAGCCCTTGAAGAAGGGCGGTCACACTGGCGTTGGAGCTTCCGCAAAACCCGATTATCCTGCACATTGACCGTTCACCTCCTCGTCTTCGTTAAGCTCCTGAATCCTTCTTTCAAGCGACACCGCCTGCCTTCTCATGGCGATGTACCGGGCCACGTTTATGGTGTGCCAGCAGTGGTTATGCGTCCTGAATCCCCTGCAGGCGCAAACGAGGCTGTCGGCGCCCGTGTCAAATGTCACACGGTAGCGGCCCTCGCCGTTTCTCGATGGGGCGTCCCAGGTGCCGGTTTCGTACCCGGCGTCGAACTCCTCCAGCGGGATGACGCTCGATGGCCTCATCGCCGCAAGATTGGCGATTGCGTTTGGCGGAAGGCCCGGGTTTGCGGCCGTGAACCTCTCGTGCCGGTTTCCATAGGAGTACGCAAGGTTTTCCCGGCTCGCTTCCAGGTCCCTTCTTTCCGCCTGCCTTCTTCTTCTTTCAAGCTCCACTTCAAGGTTGAAGCCGTCTACATCGATGGGCGGCACCTGCGGCATATGGGAGGGGTTCCTTTCGGCGTCCTCCTTCCAGTGCATGTACCTGCCGTAGAGGTAATTCCTGGCCTCACGGATAAGAGAAGTCGAGCTTCCGTCCATACCGACCGCGTCCATGACGCCGTCGAAAGTGGGCTCAACTTCCCTGCTTTTAAGGCCCTTTTTCACCGCGTGCGCCAGCATCAGGCAGAAAACTATCCAGGGCACGGCCTTCTGAGGCTCGGCCGTACCGTTATGCAGGCGAAACTCGATGGTCTTGTGGCTCTGGAACGCGCAGAGATTTAAAGAGTGATACCTGTCCGAAAGATTGCCCTCGGCCAGTTGGACGAGGTTTTCCGTTTCGAGCCGCTTGCAGTAGCGGTTGGCCCTCCTGCTTGGGCTCACCAGGTGCCAGAGGACCGGGGCCTCGATCTTCGCCCAGACCTTAGCGATCTCAAGCATGAGGGCCGTGTCCCAGTTCCAGGCGTCCACGTGGACATGAAAGCCGCAGCTTGAGTTGACCTTGGAGCCCATCTCGCCAGCCGCTCCAAGCGCCTTCCTTACGGCGTCGAACCCCTGGGCTCCGAAGAGCTTGGGACTTACCAGTTCCACCGGCCCGAATCCGGGCTCCGTCCTTATCGAGCCGTCCGTGCCGATTTTCCATTTGCTAGTCATCTGGTGGTCGTATCCGGTCTGAAGGGCTGGAAGGCCAAGCTGGCCCATCTTCCTTTCAAGCTCTTCCCTGTTTCTTACCAGCATCTCGAACTCGACCCCGAAGGAGTAAATCGGCAGCAGGTTCACCGTCTGGCGCTCCCTGACAAGGCCCTCGTATTCCCTGTATTCCACTCCCTGCTTCACTAGCAGGTCGCAAAAGAGGAAATACGCCTGGGCGTCCGTCAGGTGATCACTGGCCTCGACGCCGAACCTTTTAAGGGCCGCGTTTTGCCAGGTAGACGGCTTTCTGGCTCCGGTAAGCTCTATCGCGGGATTGCCGTTGAGGTACTCCCTGATGTGCTTGCAGATCGCGAAGCCGACCCCGTTCTGGACTCCCTTTTGGAAGAGGAAGCTCAGGCAGTTGCAGCCATAGGAGCCGTCCGAGTTCTTGAATATCTGATATTTGCCGTTAAAGTTTCCGGACTCGACCTCCGAAATTGCTGATCGTGTCGGGCGGTTGTCCGGCTGTCTCCGCCTGTCCTTTGGAAGATTTATCGTGCCGCAGGACGGGCACTCGACTACATCATTTCCCAACTGGGCTCCGCAGCTCCGACATTGGACCGAAATGATGGTACCGGTCTGGGCCGGCGGAAACGTTTCGACGGCGATTCCCGCCATGTCCGCATAGACATCCAGGGCATTTAAATCGATTTCTCTAACTCTTGGCATGTGCTCCTCCTTCCGGAAACGGTTCTCTGGAAAGAGGGCCCTGGGTAGGGACATATCCTCTGCTGGAGAACCGTTCGAAATCGGTTTCTCCAGCAAGGCTGGAGTGTGTTTATTCAGTTCATGCAGGCCACAACAACATCATATGGCGCCTTTCCGATCGTGAGCGGCACGACGTAGACCGTGACCTTGAGCCGCTTGTTTGCTAGTAGGACTGCTATTCCTATTCGTATTCTTTTCATGGTCGCCCCCGGGAATAAAAAGGCGGAGGGTTTTTCCCCTTTCGGGATGTAACCGCTCCGCCTTTTGGACTTTGGGTCAGGTTTTTTTAAACTTACTTGATTACTTCTTGACGGGGCCGGTTTCGGCACCGCCAGAGGCGGCCGCCCCCGTTCCTGCCATTCCCGATACCCCGGCAGTTTCACCTGCCTCGGTGTCCTCCTGGGACTTGTAAGAGCTCCATGCCTGCTCAAGGGAGAGCGCCTTCATAAGCTCCCCCACGTAGAGAAAGGAGACCATGTCCATGGGCACGTTTATGGCCTTGCCTTCGCCCCTCTTGAGCGAATAGGCGTAGCCGGACTTGTCCTCCTTCTCCCATTTTTCGAGCGTTAGCCTGCTTGTGACCTCGCCTTCGTCGCCCTTGAACTTGTGCGTGAGGGTCTGCTTTCCGCCCTTTTTCGCGAGTTCCGCGGTGAAAAGGCAGATGCTGTAGGCCTCAAGCGGGTTGAGGATGAACTTTTGGCTCTGGTTGTCGCCGTTTCCGAAGGTGAAGAACCGCAGTGCGATCCTTCCCTCTTTCCCGGTTGCGGATTCCTCCGTGCTTACCTTCGATGTCGCCCTGATCTCCATTCCCGCAGTTTTCGCATAGACTGTGTAACCTTTCATGTTGAAACCTCCTTGAAATAAAAACGGCGGCCGGCAGCCCCATCGAAGACGGGAATTTGCCTGTGCCGCTTACTTGGGTTTAGGGGCCGTCAAAGACGGCTTTTTCTCTCAGTTGCCCTATACGAATTCCAGCACGTTTACCGGATTTTCGGGCGTCATCTTGTAGACGAGCTTCATGAATTCATCCATGGACAATAAAAAAGTCTTCCCGTTGATCCTCACTCTGACTGACATATGCTTCTCCTTCCGAAACGGTTTTTTTACTCCGGATAGAGGGGTCCCGTAGTGGGGACGTAATTTTCCTCTGCTGGAGAACCGTTTGATTGGTCTCCAGCAAGGCTGGAGGGTTTTCGATTGCCGTCAAAGACAGCTTAACAATCAGAAAAAATCTGACCCTAAAACTTCCTGGCATGCCTGCCAGTCTGAAACCATGGACTGGGAAATCCCGTATACCATGGAGTTTGCTCCCATTCTCAAAAGGAGTGTCCCAGTGATAACCGGCAAAGATGCCGGAAAACCCGAGCGGTTTTATATCACTGGTGACTGGAATATATCTTTATGGCCGTCTCCGAAGGGCCCGCCTTCAGAGGGCTTTTCTTTTTTTGTCCTCCCTGCCAGCCTGAGCGGATTCGGCTGAGTCCCCGGCCTTCGAGTCCTTTTCCTCTGATGGCCCCTCAAGCCCCCTTGGCGCCCTGTACGGGACTCCAGCCATAGCGCAAATCTTCGCCGCGGCATGATGGAGGCCCTCTATCGCCTTCTGGTACTCGACGAGAAGCGGGACGGCATCTTCGGGCTTAAACCGGATAAGGAGGTTGGCCCTCAGTATCCTGATCCCCCTGTCGGCGTTCCGGATGATATCGAGTACCCTGTGGGTGTCGACCGTCCGGGTTATCACAACGCGTGTGTCTCTCTCCTGCGCGAGGGAGACCTTCCTTGCAAGCCTTTCGTCTACGCTTGGGGTATCCGGCATATTCTTGTTAGACCTCCTTTTTCCTGTTTTTAAACGCCGTGGCCGTAATGGCCAGCGTCGGTATCGCGATAAAAAGCAGCGTCGAAAGGACGATGAACCACGACGATATCAATAACACCGGCCTGAATTCGAGCGCCTTTTCGTACAGGTACTCCAACTGGCCTTCCGTGATCAGCCTTCGAAGCAGGAGCACCAAGTTTGCGATTCTTTGTGCCGTCAAATAGAGGTAGAGGAAATTGAACACGATGACGGCTATAAGTGCCTTGGCCAAAGCCCCGAGGGCCGCCCCGCCAAGCAGATTTCTTATCATGGACCTGGAGATATTGCCCACGTAGCAGCTTTTGAGCGTGGCCAGGAAAAAGCCGTATCCCAGGGTAAAGCCCAGGGCCAGCACGAGGGCATAAATTTGGTCAAACAGGGTGGGCGCCTTGTCCCCGAAGATGGGGATTATCCTCTCCACCACCCCGATCGCAAACGGGGTCAGGAGGGCCACGATCAGCCCGCTTAAAAAGGAGCTTTTCATGCCCACGACCATCATATCCAGCCTGTCCTTGATCGAAAAGAACATGGGATTGATGCCCTCCACCGTCTCCGCCTCCATGGCGGACATGTTCTGAATCTCCTTTATGGCGTCCAGGAGGCTTTTGGGTTTTTCAAGGAAGCCCTGGTTGACGATTACCTGGTCGCCGCTCTTGCCGGCCAAAGTTTCACCTCCTTACCTGAAAACAGCCCGGAGACCACCGATATAGGCCGTGGCGATCGCCAAGAGGAAAAAAACAATAAAAATCTGCACGTTCTGCCTCCTCGCCATGAAATAGAAAGAGAGCGCCAGGAAGCAGACCGATATCAGCCTCGCCCAGAAGCCGGAGAGGACGGTCTCAAACAGCCTGCCCCAGAAGGAGACGTATTCCTGCCGGGTGAAATATCTCAGCGGATCCAAGTATCTGAAAAAATCCATAATTTTTATCCCTCTATAGTTATATAGGCGGGGGGCAACTTTTGGTTGGCAAAGGTATGGATAAAAATGTCGTCATTTATTAATATATAGGTACAATATTATCCGAAACAAAGGAAAGGGCATGACACCAGCGGTCGAAAAAGCTCTAGAGATCATCAGGCAAATGGGAGGGACAATCCGCACCTCTGAGGCGATTCGGAAAGGCGTCCATCCCAGGGCGCTGTATACCCTTCGTGATCGCGGCACGCTTGATCAAATCACGCGCGGCGTTTACAGGCTGGCAGAGCTCGCCACCATATCGAGCCCCGATCTAGTGACCGTGGCGTCAAGAGCGCCGCATGCCGTGATCTGCCTGATTTCCGCGCTCTCTTTCCACAATCTCACTACCCAGGTCCCTCACGAGGTCTCGATTGCCATCGCCCGGGGCTCCCGCGTCCCGCGGATTCATTATCCGCCGGTTGCCGTGCATAAGTTTGCGCCGGAAAGCTTTAAGGCTGGAATAGAGGAGCATAGCATCGATGGGGTAAAGGTGCGTATCTACAGCCCGGAGAAGACCCTGGCGGACTGCTTCAAATTCCGAAACAAGATCGGGATGGACGTGGTGCTGGAGGCTCTGAAGCTTTACAAGCAGCGGAAAAAATTCAATCCCGGCCCCCTGCTGAAATATGCCAGAATCTGCCGCGTCGAGAAGGTGATGAAGCCGTATCTGGAGGCAATGGCGTGAGCAGGAAGACACCCGGGAACATTGCGGCATCGGTCCGCCAGCGCCTCCTCAACAAGGCCAGGGGCGACCAACGGCCGTTCAATGAATTGCTTCAGTATTACGCAATGGAACGTTTTCTCTACCGGCTTTCAAAATCGCCCCATGCCAATCGATTTATTCTCAAGGGCGCCTTGATGCTGAGAGCCTGGCGCTCGCCGGAATTCCGTTCCACCATGGATATCGACCTGCTCGGCAAAACGGACAACGGCGAAGCGGAAATCGTTTCGCAAATCCGGGATATCCTCGCTATAGAGACACCTCCGGACGGACTCGTCTTTGACCCGGCCTTCATTCGAGCGGAGAGAATTACGGAAGATGCCGACTACGAGGGCATCCGGATCCGGTTCCGGGGCATGCTGGATTCCGCGAGGGTCAATATGCAGATTGATATCGGGTTCGGAGATATTATTTACCCAGGGCCGGAAAAGGCGGACCTTCCGGTCATACTGGATTTGCCGGCGCCGCGGCTGCTTTGTTACAGCAGGGAAAGCACAATCGCCGAAAAATTCGAAGCCATGGTGAAACTCGGCGAACTGAACAGCAGGATGAAGGATTTTTACGACATCTGGTTGCTCTCAAGGCAGTTTGATTTCGAGGGGGAAAAGCTGGCAGAGGCAATCAGGCTGACCTTTGACCGGCGTGGTACCGCGATGCCGAACGAAGCTGCAGTCTTTACAAAAGACTTCACAGATGCCAAACAAGCCCAGTGGAAGGCGTTTATAAGAAAGCTGAAGCAAGATCATGTCCCCACGTCATTCGCCGATATCGCCGCCTCAGTGAGTGCTTTCCTGTGGCCCATCTCCGTCGAGCTCGCGGCCGGAACAACGGCATCTGCCCGATGGATCGCTCCCGGACCATGGACAAGCAAGCCTCATCATTGAGGCAACGCCAGGATATAGTTTTGGATAACTATCCGATGACTTCTCTTGTGGTTTCAATGGAAGAAAGCTATTCTACCTGTATGGCTTATTTTTACATGTATTCTCTGGAGGAAAAATGAAATCTTCCAATGTCGTCAACATGCCGCGCCACATAGGCATCATAATGGACGGAAACGGACG
>JAKAJM010000026.1 GCA_021813765.1 Nitrospirota bacterium | reverse complement strand
ATAAGAAGGAAGTTTCTCAGCGGTTCTTTGCCGCTCGAGCACTTCTCCATGATAAGGGCATACCGCAGCATAGAGCGCTGCGACGTGGCGGTCGTAATGATAGACGCCACCCAGGGGATCGTCTCCGATGACCAGAAGATAGCGGGCCTTGTGCACTCCGGCGGAAAGGGGGCGGTCTTCGTGCTGAACAAATGGGACATAGTCCAGGACCCGGAGGAGACCTTCAAGAAACTTCAGGCCCAGTTTGCGCGCAGGCTCTGGTTTTTCGGGCATGCCCCCATGCTTGCGGCGTCAGGACTTGAAAGGAAAAGGATAACCAAGATATTCCCGCTGGTGGACGGCGTCCTTCAGGAGCGCGCAAAGTCGGTGCCGGCAAAGGGGCTTGAGGACATCCTGCTTGAGGCGCAAAGGGACCTGCGCCTTCCCGTGTACAAGGGCAGGAAGGTCCGTATATTTTCCCTGAACCAGATAGGGAAGAACCCTCCGGTTTTTGCCGTGTACGCGGATGCCCCTGACGGCCTCAGGGAAGCCCATTTCAGGTATTTAGAGAAGAAGCTCAGGGAGAGGTTCTCATTTTCGGGCGTCCCTGTCCGCGTTATCGGCAAGCGCAAGGGATGAGCAGGTTCATCCGCGTATTTGCAAGGAGCCTGAGGGATTTCTTTTCTGACGGCGGCGTGACCCAGGCGGCGGCTATCGCATATTTCGCCATGATGACTATGGTGCCTTTTCTGATATTCCTGTTTTCCCTCGTGGGGTATTTCCTGCGGGGCGCGGCCTTCAGCCGTTTTTTCTTCTCCAGGGTGACGTATTACTTCCCGCAGGGGACCGGCAAGATGGCCCATATAGTGAAAAGCCTTGTCCATTACAGGAAAGCCGGCCTGTTCTCCCTGCTGGTCTACGGGCTTATCTCGTACGGACTCTTCCTGAACCTGGAGAGGGCCATGAACATCGTCTTCAAGGTAAAAAAGGGTCGCCACATACTGCATTCTTTTTTCCTTGTGTTCCTGGTCATATCGGTCATAGGGGCGTTAATGCTGGCGTCCTTTGTCCTGGCCGGATTTGACCCAATCCTGTCCTATTTTGGAAGGACCCTCAAGCTGGGCGTGGTCTATTCGGTGATAATAAAATATCTTTTGCCTGGCAGCCTGCTTTTCGCCCTCTCGCTGGCGCTGTACATATTCCTGCCGGCCAGGAAGATAAGAGTGAAGCAGGCTGCCTGGGGCGCCATCTTTACGGCCGTGATGATAGAGGCGGCGAAACATTTCTTTGCTTTCTACATAAGGTCCATCATGCGCACCGGGCATATCTATGGCCCGCTGTCGGCCTTCATGTTCTTCCTCCTGTGGGCCTTCTACTCCGGCTGCATATTCATCGTGGGCGGGGAGATCGCACATAATGCCGGGGCGGCGGGCAAAAGGCCGCACGGATGAGGGACCTGACCGGCAAGATGGTGGAGGTCGGCACGGCGGGCCTCGTTTATGTGGGGAAGCTCGTAGAGGCGGCTGAATCCGAGGTGCTGCTTGAGTCCGATACCGGGTGGGTCTCCATCCCCATGGACAGGATAGTCTTTATAAGGGAGAAAGAGGAGGACTCACCCCCTTTTTTATTTCAGTGAAATGATATAAAATCGGGTTGTAAGAACATAAGGCCTGGCAGAAAAGGGGAGGGAATTCAATACGTGGTCAACGTGCTATTTGCCGTTGCGTCTCTGGTTGGCCTTATAATAATCGCCGCCATAATCATCAGCCTGATGGAGTTCAGAAAGGAGGCCCGGGTTCTGAACGAGTCCCTGCTCAGGATCGAATCCTCCCTCTCCCCGGCTATAAAGAGTTTTACCGAAGCCACCGAGGAGATAAAAGAGTTCATGCAGGAGGCCAACCGGATAACTCACGATATAAAGGCAGTGACCGGCGCAGGCCGGGATTTGGCGGAGGAGATAGAAAAGGTGACCCGCCTGATAAGCTCCACCACCCTCAGGACGAGGGCCAGCGTGGAGGGGCTTAAGGCAGGGTTTCTGGTGGCGGCAAAAGTTCTGAAAGCTAAATTTTTAAAGAAGGAGGCTTCTGAAAATGAGTTATGAAAACGGCCGCGGCGGCGGCAATGTCCTCATGGCATTTGGTCTGGGCGCGCTCGTGGGCGCGGCAGCCGCAATACTTTTTGCTCCCGCTTCCGGCAGCGAGACGCGGAAACGCATAAAGGATTTCACGGGCGAGGCTCTGGACAAGGCCGGCGATTTTGCCGGTGACGTAAAGGACCGGGTGGCTGGCGGGTTCCAAAAGGGAAAAGAGGCGATTGCCGACAGGAAAAACATGATCAAAAGCGCTATAGACGCGGGCAAGGAAGCCTATGAGAGGGAAAGGGACCGCGTGGCGCGCGAGGGGCACGAAGAGGTCGTCTGACCAGCAATGCATGAGGTGTCCATAATGCAGAGCGTTATGGAGACGGCCACCTTGAAGATGGAGGAAGCCGGTTACGGAAAGGTCGACTCAATCACCCTGAAGATCGGAGGGGCAACCGGCATTCTGACGGACGCCCTAAGGTTCGCATTTGAAGCCCTCAAGCACGGCACGCCGATGGAGCAGGCCGTGCTTTATATTGAAGAAGTGCCCTTAGGCGGACTGTGCCTGGCATGCGGCGGCAGTTTTTCCACACCTGAGAAGTTCATATTTTCCTGCCCTCTGTGCGGAGACGCAAAGATCAGGCTTACCCAGGGCAAAGAGCTGGATATTACCGGGCTGGAAGTCTCCTAAACAAAAAAATGGCCAGGCTTGAGCTTCTCCTGAAGCGCCCCGTTTTTTCGGGAGAATACGAGGCAAATTTCCTTGAAAGGTTCCTGTCCGCCTGGTCCGTGAAAATCCCGGGGCAGCAAAAAAATCCTTTTCTCGAAAAACCGGAAGACCATTGAGCGCGCATGGTTTCCTATTCGCGGGAAGCCCCATTTTGCGAGGCTGGCTCGTTGGCATGAATGGCGGAGAGGCAGGGATTCGAACCCTGGGTGGAGTCGCCCCCACAACGGTTTTCGAGACCGCCCCGTTCAACCGCTCCGGCACCTCTCCATTCAAGAAACAAAAACTGCTGCAAGCGGCACAAAAAAAGTTGAAGACGCAGTGCACCGCGCTTTTGCCGTTTGCAATTTGTAATTATAGCAGAGTCTTTACCCTCTTTTCGCTGCAAAAAACCCCTTGAGCATCTGGACGCATTCATCCTCCAGCACGCCTGAGACCACCTGCACCCGGTGATTGAGCCTTGGGTCCCTGGGGATGTCAAAGAGGCTGCCCGCAGCCCCGCCCTTGGAGTCCATGCAGCCATATATCAGACTGCCCAGCCTAGCGTTCACCATGGCCCCGGCGCACATTGGGCAGGGTTCCTTGGTTACGAAAAGCGCCGCCCCCTCAAGCCTCCAGGAGCCAAGCTTCCTGGCGCCTTCTCTCAGGGCCAGTATCTCCGCGTGGGCGGTCGGATCGTTTTCCTGCTCGCGCATGTTGTGGGCGCAGGCCAGGACCTCCCCACCCAACACAAGCACCGCGCCTACCGGCACGTCTCCAGCGGTCCAGGCCTTTTTGGCCTCCTCGAGTGCAAGCTTCATGTAATGCGAAGCGTCCGGGTTTTCCTTCCTCGAAAAAGAAAAAATTTCTTGACCTGTCATGACGAAGTTTTTCTTCAAAAAAGCAAAAATAAAAAACCTGTTAGATATAGGAAAGCCAGCGCCCGTGCTTTTTGTTTTTGCTCTGGCCTTTTGCGGCGGAGAAGAAGATTTCCTGGAGTTTCTTTGTTATCTCGCCCGGTTTGCCCGTATTAAGCGTCCTGCCGTCCAGCTCCTTTATCGGGGTGATCTCGGCGGCGGTGCCAGTAAGGAACGCCTCCTGCGCTATATATATCTCATCCCTGGTGAAGCGCTCTTCACGGACCGTAAGCCCGGCATCCCGGGCAAGCTCCATCACGGTGTCCCGTGTAATGCCCTCGAGTATGGAAGTAAGAGGGGTTGTCTTTATCACTCCACCCCGGACAATGAATATGTTGGCGCCGGTCGCCTCGGAAACGTACCCCTCGGTGTCAAGCAGGACCGCCTCGTCATACCCGAGCATGAGGGCCTCCTGCTTGGCAAGCTGAGAGTTCACGTAATAGCCGCTCACCTTGGCCATGGACATGTTTGAGTTCACATGGCCCCTTATAAAAGAGGATGTCTTTGCGCGTATGCCGTTTTTAAGACCGTCCTCGCCAAGGTAGGCACCCCATGGCCAGACCGCGATAACCACGTTCACCGGCGCGCCAGCCGGTGAAACGCCCATCACGCCGTAGCCGTAATAGGCAAGCGGCCTTATGTAGCATTCCTTGAGCCCGCTTGATTTCACCGTTTTTATTATCGCCTCGGCGATCTCCCGGCGGCTGAAGGGTATCTTCATGTTAAAGATGTGGGCAGAGTCGAAAAACCTGTTTACGTGCTCCTCAAGCCTGAAAATGGCCTGGCCTTTCTTCGTGTTGTAGCAGCGGATGCCCTCGAAGATGGCAAGCCCGTAATGGAGGGAATGGGTCAGGACGTGAACCTTTGCGTCGTCCCAGTCGACAAGCTTCCCGTCCATCCATATTTTTTTACTTTTTTCAAGCATGCGCGTCTATTGTAAAACATCCGTGTTCAAGTGGGCAAGAGGCTGCTTCAAAAAAACAAATAACGGCAGGCGGGATCAAGGGAAACCGCTACTTTTTGCCGCTGTTTTCCCTGCGTCTACATCCTCTCGGGGGCGGCAACGCCAAGCATCTGGAGCCCGTCCCTGAGGACAAGTCTTGCGGCCCTGGAAAGCGCTATGCGCGCGAGTGTAAGCCTGCTGTCCTCCGTGACTATCCTGTGCCTGTTGTAATACGGATGGAACAGGCCTGCAAGCTCCTGCAGATAAAAAGTTATCCTGTGGGGCTCCCTCGCATGCACGGCCGCCTCGAACACGGCGGGGTACAGCAGGACCTTCTTTATGAGCCTGAGCTCTTCGGGCTCCGCCAGCGCGACAAGGTCGGCCTCCGCACACTCCGTTTCACCCTCGGCATCTGAGACACAAAAGCCTTTTTCCACGGCGTGCCTAAGTATGCTGTTTATCCTTGCATATGCGTACTGCACGTAATATACCGGATTTTCAGCGGAGGCCGCCTTGGCCACTTCAAGGTCGAAGTCAAGGTGGCTGTCGGCCTTCCTGGTCAGGAACATGAACTTGGTCGTGTCCGCGCCAACCTCTTCCATGACGTCCCTCAGGGAAATGAACTCCCCGGCCCTCTTGGACATCTGAACGGGCCTGCCTCCCCTGAGCAGCGAGACCATCTGAACCAGCAGGACTTTCAACCTCTCCTTTTCATACCCCAGCGATTCAAGCGCCGCCTTCACCCGTGGTATGTAGCCGTGATGGTCGGCCCCCCAGATGTCTATCAGCTCGTCATAGCCACCGTCCACCTTCTTTTTGTGGTAGGCGATGTCCGAGGCAAAGTAGGTATATTTGCCATCGTTTTTTATTATTACCCTGTCTTTTTCGTCTCCGAACTGCGTCGCCTTAAACCACGTGGCGCCTTCATTTTCGTAAATGAACCCCTTGCCGCGCAGGTATTCGAGCGCTTTTTCCACCTCGTGCCGGTCATAAAGCTCTTTTTCGCTCTGCCAGGTATCGAACGTGACGCCGAAGGCAGCCAGGTCCGCCTTTATCTGGGCAAGCATCTGTCTGCAGGCGTACCCGCTGAAGAAGCTGCTCTGGGGCGGCGCGAATTCGAGCCCCCTGTATTTGTCCGATTCCTCGCGGGCGATCTTTTTTGCGATGTCCTCCACGTATGCGCCCCTGTAACCGTCTTCCGGAAAGGGGTAGCTTGCCCCGAGGAGCTCCTGGTATTTTGAGAACACGGACTCTCCAAGGAGGGACATCTGCCTGCCCGCGTCATTTATATAATATTCCTTTGTCACCCTGAAGCCCGCGGCGGAAAGCAGGTTCGCGAGCGCCGCGCCAAGGGCCGCCCCCCTGCCGTGGCCAAGGTGCAGCGGGCCCGTGGGGTTGGCGCTTACGAACTCCAGGAGTATCTTTCTTCCCTTACCGATGTCCTTTGCCGCAAGGAGCGCCTTGCCTCCCCGCAAAAGCCCCGACAATGACCTGTAAAGCGACTCCTTTTTCAGGGTGAAATTGATGAAGCCCGGGCCGGCCACCTCTATCTTTTCAAAATCGCCGCCTGCCTTCATGTTCGCGATGATCTCTTCGGCTATCTTTCTGGGCGGCCTTCTTAACTGCTTGGAAAGCGACATCGCAACAGGGGTGGAAAGGTCGCCAAGGGCCTCATCCCTGGGCACCTCCACCTCTATCCTCTCGGGCACGGAGACCATCATTTCGCCCAGCGCTTCGGCAATGATCCTGCGGACAATTTCCATCATAAGAAAATAAGTTTAAATTCCGCGGACATTTAATGTCAAACTTTTGCCTGGCCGTTTTTTGGCGATTGACAGCCCGGCCTCCCGGAGGGAAAATAGAAAAACGATGCGCCAATTTTTCATTTTCCTGCTGGCGGCCTTCCTTGCCGTGCAATCGCCCGCAGGCGCCATCCAAAAAAAGAAAAGTCAGCACAGGGAGCCCGCCGTCAAAAATGCCTTCCTGGTCAGCCTGAAAAACAGAAACACGCTTATAGGCGTCCTGCGCACGCATGTCATCAGAAACGATGAATCGCTCATAGAACTGGCCCCCGAGTACGATGTGGGCTACAACGAGATAACCGATGCAAACCCCGGCGTGGACCCGTGGCTGCCGGGAAACGGGACGGTCGTAAAAATACCAACTCTCAAGATACTTCCCGATGCGCCGTACCGCGGTATAGTGGTGAACGTTGCCGAGATGAGGCTTTACTACTACACAAAGAGGAAAGGCCATACCGTTGTTTTTACATACCCCATAGGGATCGGCATGGAGGGGTTCAACACGCCACCCGGGATCTACCGGATCGTGCAGAAGATAAAGGACCCGGCCTGGTACATCCCTGATGACATAAGGAAGCAGGACCCCCAGCTTCCCCCTTACATACCTCCGGGCCGGAACAACCCGATGGGGCGCTTCGCGCTCAGGCTTTCCAGGCCCACTTACCTCATACACGGCACCAACAAGCCCTTTTGCGTGGGCCGCATGGCCAGCCACGGCTGCATGAGGCTTTACAACAGAGACATAAAACAGCTGTTTGCAATGGTGCCAGTAAATACGCCTGTCAGGATAATTTATCAGCCTGTAAAAGTAGGCGTAAGGAACGGCGGCATCTATGTGGAAGCGCACAGGGACTACCTTCACAGGGGTGGGGACCCATATGACGTCATAGCCCGCTGGCTGCTTTTAAAGGGCAACTACCAGTCGATAGACGCGAAAAAACTGAGGAAAGCCCTGAAAAAAAGGACGGGGATTCCCGTGAATGTAACGGACAATCCCCGCCGCTGAAGCCGGCAATACTACAAAAGGAACAAAAACTATTTCCTCTGGCTCAGCCTGAACGCCTTTTCACACTTCTTGGCGGCCCTTTCGCACTTCTCCGCGGCCGCTTCGGCCTTTTTCTCCGCAGCCTCCGCCTTGGCCGCACTGTCGCTGGCTGAGCTCTGGGCCTCTTCCGCCATCTTTTTGGCGTCCGCCACGTCGCTCTTCAGGGCTTCGATATCCGCATTCTGGCTGCCCATCTTCGATTCGAGGTCAGCCACCTTTTTATCAAGGTCGTCAAGGCGGCTTTCAACCTTTGCAAGTCTGTCAGACAAAGGCTGGGTCTGCGACAGAACGAAAGTCTTGCTGGCGCAGCCGGTAAGAAAGATAAACATTGCCAAAACCACGAGGGACTTCGAGAACAAAAGCCTTTTCTTCATCTGCTCCTCCTTTTAAATAAGTTTTTTAAAAACGACGGCCCGTTTAATGAAATGAAAAAAATGAAAAACAAGAAATTCAGTTTCCCCTGGGAAGACCTACATGCTCCTGAGAAAATTATAGGACCAATTGCAACCCTTGGCAATTTGTCTGCCGCAGGCCCGCAGGGATTTTGTGTTATCATGAGTCAGTACAGTGAGGCGTTATATTCTTGGCATAAGCGGGGCAAGCGGGCAGGCAATCGGGATAAAACTCCTGAGAGAGCTCCTTGGGCTGGATTTTGACGTGCATCTCGTTATATCGGGGCACGCGCTCCAGATACTTGCGCAGGAAACCGGCCTCCGGCTCTGCCTGGACAAGGGCCCGGACGAAGAAACATTGCGTGGAGGGGTGAGGAACGGGAGGCTTTTCCAGTACCGGCAAGAGGAGATGGAGGCCCCGATAGCAAGCGGGTCTTTCAAGACAAAAGCCATGTTCATCGCACCCTGCTCCATGAAAACGCTTTCAGCCGTGGCTGGAGGATATGCCTCCAACCTGCTTGAAAGGGCTGCCGATGTGACCATAAAAGAGGGACGCAAACTGGTCCTCTGCCCCAGGGAGATGCCCTTCAGTGCCATACACCTTGAAAATATGCTCAAGCTGGCAAGGATCGGTGTGTCCGTCGCCCCGCCGGTTGCGGCTTTTTATCACGAGCCAAAAACCCTTGAGGATATGGTGGATTTTTTTGCCGGGAAACTGCTTGATTCCGCCGGGATAGAGAACGAGACTTTTAAAAGGTGGCAGTGAGCTCCTTCATATGATATTTGTCATGTATCCTTTGCTGAAAACCTGTTATAAATAAGTTATGGCCAAAGACAGTTGTCCGGGAAGCCGGGAGATCAGGGAGCCTTATCCGGAGGAAGTCCGGTGCAGTCATTGCGGAGCGCTGGCTGAAATATGGTCTGACGAGCCCGAAACCCAGTGCAATAAGTGCGGGAAGCTCATCTCAAGGAATATGGGTTACAACTGTGCCATGTGGTGCCCGGCGGCAAAGCAGTGCATGGGACAGGAAAAATACTCCAAACTCATAAAGGCCATGAAAGGGACGCAGGAAAAGACCGGTCTGTAGCCGGCTTCTTCACTTCTACCCCGGGGAGTTACTCCCCGAGCTTTGCTATCTCATGCCTGACAGCGGCTGCGTCGGGGGCCGAAGGGCTCTGTTTGAGGTACGCCTTGAACATCTTTGCCGCTTCTTTTTTCTTGTGCAGGTCGTAAGCAAGGACTACCCCCATGTTCCGCAAGGCAATCGCGTGGTCTGGATTTACCGCTAAGACCTTCCTGTACTCCTCTACCGCCTTCAAAGGCTGGCCTATGTTTCTGTAGCAGGTACCCATGTCCACCCTCACGTCCTGGTCCTTGGGGTCAAGTTTCAACGCGGCATGATATGCTTTTATGGCATCCGGATACCTTCCTGAATCCATGGACGCGTTGCCCAGATCTATCCAGGCCCTCAGGTTCTTCGGGTCCTCGCTTACAACCACTTTGAGCACCCTCAACTGGCTGTCTTCATCCACCTGAGACCCTGCGTAACCGAATTGACCGCCCTGGCCCTGCTGTCCGCTGTTTCCGCTTTTCTGGCAGGCAAAAAGCAGCGTGGCCGGTATCATGAGGCTAAGAATGAGCAATTTCCTCATCGGGTCAAAATCCTCCTCCGGGTTGGAAGCATAGCAGCTATTTTACATAATTTGTATATTTTTTTGTAGAAATCGTGAAGGCCGCCGCAAAGCAAAAGAGGATTTTTACATAATTGACTATATATAAAGGGAACGCTATAATAAATATAGCCTTACCTGAGATGTACCCTCCCAACTCGATAAGGCTTCGCCTGGGGAAAGCCCCATTTCCCCGGGCTTTTTATTGGTTTTTTATTCTATTTTTTATTCGCCCTCTTCCAGGGTAATGGCTTCCACGGGGCAATTTTCCGCCGCCGCCTCGCAGCAACCGGAAAATTCGCAGCCTTCCGGGTCCATGACCTCCGCCTTGCCAAGGTCCTGGTTCAGGTGAAATACGGCCGGGCAAACCTCCTGACAGTTTCCGCAGCCTATGCATTTTTCCTCGTTTATTACAGGTTTCATATATTTATTATATTCAAAACGGCGCCGGCGGGGAAACTTAAAAAAGCCGTGGCTCTACGGTTCATCCGGCCCTAAAAAACCTTCCTGCGGCTGCGGTTCCTTAAAGGGACGGATAATGGCCAGTCCAGAGATAAAAAGAAGTCCTACTGCTGCGATGGCCGGCCTCTGCGAACCGGTTGCATGTGAAACAAGCCCGAAGATAAGAGGTCCGGCAATTGCGGAAGTTTTCCCCATCATCGAATATACGCCAAAATATTCCGCCTCTCTCCCTTTCGGGACGAACCTCGAAAAAAGGGCCCTGGAAGCAGCCTGTACGCTTCCAAGCCCCAGTCCTGCAACGCCCGCAACAACCCAGAACTGGCCCTTCTGTCTTATGAAGCAGGCCGCCGCGGTCACCAGCACCCACAGGACCAGCGTCAGGATTATCACTCTTTTTGGCCCCCAGGAGTCGATCGGCCTGGCCGATGCCACGGAGCCAAGGAAGGCCGTGACCTGCACAGCCAGGTAAAGAAAAACAAGCTCCCTGGGGCTGAACCCAAGACTGACGGTTGCAAATATGCTCGAAAACACTATTACCGTGTTCACCCCGTCCTGGTAAAGGAGATAGGACAAAAGGAACCTCCGGGATTCCCGGTTGCTAATCCACAAACCCTTCAATGTGGAGAGGGCCTTCTGTGTACCCTCCACCGCAAACCGGGCAATGCCGCCCCCGGCCGGCGCATCCCGCGGCAGCAGAAAAAAGGCGGGAAGTGAAAAAACAAGAAAAAACACGGACACTGAAAGCCATATATACTGGAAATTGCCGGTCTTAAGCAGCGGGAGGGCGATAAAAAGAGAGCAGATCGCCCCCGCATAGCCCAAGGCAAAACCGAGGGCCGAAACCCGCCCCCAGTACCGCCACGGCGCAAGGTCCGGCAAAAAGGCGTTATAGAACACCAGTCCTCCTTCCCTTGCGGCATTGGCGGCAACTATGAGCAGAAAACCCTCAAGGGCATCGCCCGCCTTCAGGAAAGAGAACATGGCAACGAAAAAAATGCAGGTCAGGGTGTAAAAGACCAGAAAACCTTTCCTCCTGCCCGCCCTGTCCGCGATACCGCCTGCAAAAGGAGAGCTGACCGCGGCTATCAGCATACTTACCGAAACGGCCCTCCCCCACCACAGGTCACCCAGGCCAGAGATGTTTCCCACAATGCGGTCTGCATAAAAGACAGGGAATATCACCGCGGTTATTACTGCCGAATAACTCGCGTTCGCGAAATCGTAAAAACACCATCCCAAAATCACATTTTTTTTCATGGGGCTTGCCTATAATAGCCAATCGGAGACCATTAATGAAAAAATTATTCGCCCCACGGTTTTTCGCTTTTGGATTAAAATAAAATCTGGACCGAAAGGAGAACTTGGTTACGGCATGAAGAAAAGCGTTTTTTATTATTCGTTTCCACTTTTTCTGTTCATTGGGTCCCTGCTGGCGGCTGCGCCGGCCATGGCGGGGATAAACCTTGGCTTTTCAATCGGAGACGGGGGCCTGAACGATTTCTACCTGTCGGCGGGAAACTATTACCGCGCCCCGCAGAGGGAGGTCGTAGTAGTGCAGAGGGAAGTCCCCGAGGATGACGGGCCGGTGGTATTTTTCCTGGCTCACAGGGCGCACTGCTCCCCGTACAGGATAATCCGCATGAGGCGCATGGGATACAGCTGGTGGCGCATAACGATGGCCCTGCGCCTGAACCCGGACATATATTACGTCCCGATGGGACGCGGAAGGATATATGGCCCATATGGCAGGGCGTACGGGTATTACCGGCACCGCGATCCCAGGTACCTGACCGACCCGGACATAGTAAACATGGTCAACCTGAGGTTCATCTCCTCTTACTACCATGTGCCGCCGCGAGAGATAATGGAGCGCAGGGCGCGCGGGGAGGATTTCGCCTCCATTGGCAGGTACTATGCGGTGCGCGATAGGCGCGACAGGCGGGATGACGGCCGCGACCGCGAGAGACACGACCACGGCCACGGGGATTGGCATGGCCACGATGGCTGGGAACACGGCCGCGGACATTGGGATCACGGCCACGGCAGAGGAGATGACGACTAGCTATGTCTGATGAGCTTCTGGAGATAGTGAACGAGCATGGGGAGGTAACGGGCATTGCCCGCCGCTCCGATATTCACGGCAATCCTGCCCTCATGCACCGGGTTGCCCATGTGCTCGTTTTCAACCGTAAGGGTGAGATACTGCTGCAGAAGCGCTCCATGAAAAAAGACGTGGCCCCGGGGTTGTGGGACACGTCAGTGGGCGGCCATGTGGACCCGGGCGAAAGCCCCGAGGCCGCGGCGCTGCGCGAGATGAAGGAAGAGCTGGGAGTGGAGGGGCAGATCGAGTTCCTCCACTCCTATAAACATTCAAACCCCTATGAGACTGAGCTTGTTTACACTTTCCGCGCCGTTATCGAAGGCGGGTTCAGGTTCGACCCCGAGGAGATAGAGGAGATCAGGTTCTGGGGGATGGATGAGATAAAGAACAGCCTTGGGAAAAACAAAAATCTCCTGAGCGGCAACTTCGAGCACGAGATCACGACTTACCTCCAAAAATTCCGGTAAAAACTTCCTGCCCGGTAAAGTTGGGGACCATCTTTCGCAGCTCGGAGACTGCCCCGCGGGCATCTTTCCTTGCCAGATGGTCTTTCAAGGCGCTCAGATGCCATTCCAGCTCCTCACGGCTGGGCACCTTTTCCGGAACCGCGATCCTGAGCCTTTCAAAAGGGCAAGGGACGATCTTCTCCGTTACATCGAAGAGCTCTTCATAGAGCTTCTCTCCAGGCCTGAGCCCTGTAAACTCTATTTTTATCTCCTCATACGGGACAAACCCGGAAAGCCTTATCATGTTCAGGGCGAGGTCCAGCACCTTTATCTGCTCGCCCATCTCAAGGACGAATATCTCCCCGCCCTTGCCCGCAGCGGCCGCCACAAGTACCAGACGGACCGCCTCTTCCGTCAGCATGAAAAACCTCTTCACCTCGGGATGGGTTATAGTAAGCGGCCCGCCCCTGCCAAGCTGTTCCCTGAAAATGGGCACTACGCTGCCGTTGCTGCCCAGCACATTTCCGAACCTGACCGTTGTGTACCGGGTGGGGGAAAAACTGCCCATCCTCATGGCGAGGAACTCCGCCACCCTCTTTGTGGCGCCCATTACACTTGTCGGGTTTACCGCCTTGTCCGTGGAGATCAGCACAAAGTTCTCCGCATGATAGCGTGAGGCGGCGCAGATAAGGTTCCTTGTGCCAAAGATGTTGTTCCTGACAGCCTCAAGCGGGTTGCTTTCCATCAGAGGCACATGTTTATGGGCTGCGGCATGAAAAACGATCGCGGGGGCATGCGTGGAAAAAAGGTGCTCCAGAGCCCCTTCGTCCCTCATGTCTCCCACGACGGAGGACACCTCGGCCGCCCAACCTCCGTTGTTTTTCACGCCGTTTTTTTTCGTGGCAAGCCGGTGCAGCTCGCCGTCTATGGCGAAAAGCCCGTTCTCATATCTGTCGAAAAGCACTAGCCTTGCCGGCCCGCAACCCATGATCTGGCGGCACAACTCCTGCCCTATGGAGCCGCCCGCCCCGGTCACAAGCACGTTTTTTCCCCTTATAAGCTTCTTTACAGCCTCGCTTCCGGTCCTGACCGGCGCGCGCTCCAGCAGGTCTTCAAGCTGAAGCGCCTTTATCTGCGAGACCGTTACCTTGCCATCCAGCACGTCGCAAAGCCCTGGCAGGGTCTTTATCGGGAGGTGGAAGTCCTGGCACTTTTCATATATCCCGTTTACCGCCTTGTGGCCTGCCCCGGGCATGGCTATCAATATCTCGTCAGGCCTGTGCCGCATGACGGCATGGGCCAGCTCCGTCCTGCCGCCAAATATGGGCACGCCGTGTATCATCAGGTCCTTTTTGTATGGGTCATCATCAATGAAGCCCACCGGCTCGTAGGCATATTTTGGATTGTTCTTCATGTCCCTCACTATCATCTCTCCGGCATCACCCGCCCCGATCACAAGGACCCTCCTGCCGCCTCTTTCTCCACCACCGGTGTTCTTGACCGTCCTGATAACAAGCCGCACCCCGCCCTCAAGCATGATAAGGAGTATCCAGTCAAGCATGTATATGGAAAGCGGATAGCCCGCAGCGCCAAAAATGTACCTAACCGAAAAGGCAAACGCAATGCTTCCAAAAGTCACGGTCCGGACAAGCTTCCCCAGGTCATTAATGCCGAAATAGCGCCATAGGCCCCTGTGCAGGCCGGCATGCAGGCAGAATATGAGCCTCACGCAAAGAAGACAGGGGAGATATAAAAGGAACTGCCTCAGGTAAACGGCCGGTATGTTCAGATCGAACCTGAGGAGAAAGGCCGCAAGATTTGCAGAGGCCGCCACAGACAGGTGAAGCAGCGTGACCGCGGCCCGCCTGTTCTTTATTGTGAACGCCCTGCCCTTCATAATGGCCGCCTTCCTCGGGTTTTCTGCCCTTTTTTCTCCGGACCCGGCAAAATCAAAAAGCCCTTCGCTTTCCCTCCGATCCGTAAAAAGGTCCTTACTATGAGCCTGAGGTCGGTCGCCAGGTCTTTGCGGCCGCGCACATACTCAGCCGAAAGCCTTATTTTCTCTGGTAGCACCCTTTTCACATAGGCCTCTTCCCAGCCGGATGAAGATGCGGCCAGTACCGCCTCCTCATCCGCATACCGGATGGACGCCGGGTCTGTGATCCCTGGCCTCACCTTGAGCAGCATCTCGTATTCCGGCTTGAAAAGAACAACATATTTTTTTACCTCCGGGCGGGGACCCACGAAGCTCATCTCTCCCTTCAGGACATTTATAAGCTGGGGAAGCTCGTCTATCTTGTATCTCCTCAATATCCTGCCCGCCCTCGTGATCCTGCTGTCGCCGCCCACGGTAACAGTCGGCCCGCTTGCGGAGCTTTCGCGCATGCTCCTGAACTTGTACAGTTTGAAAGGCCTGAAGTCCCTGCCCATTCTCTCCTGCCTGAAAAAGACCGCTCCCCCGCCGTCAAGCTTTACCATCAGCGCCGCCAGGACAAAGACAGGCAAAAGAAAGACAATCCCGCAAAGGGAGAAAAAAATGTCGAACGCCCTTTTGGCCACGGATTTTTACGTATTCTGATTTTTATTTTTTTGTTTTCGCCTGATGTGGTGCGTCGTAAATCTCTTTACATTAGAAAACTCCAAGAAATAAATCCGTTTTTTCGTCATTCCCGAGGTCTTAATCGGGAATCCAGTGACTTTGATTTTTTTTTGCCGGCCATAAGACAACGTCGCTGGATTCCCGCTTACTACATGCGGGAATGACGGCCAAAATACTCGAACAAATGTAAAGAAGCGTTGGACTCACTACACTAGTGTGGTGTTTCAAAAGTTTTTAGCATTAATTTGTTGTCATTCCCGCAAGCGTAGCGCGCCGGGAATCCTTCCGGAACGCGAGGTAAGATTCCGGACAAGCCGGAATGACAAACTAAAAATCTTTGACTTCGATACCCTGCAGCTTGCTGCAGGGTGATTCATTGCAACGTTAGGGTTATGACAGTTATTTTTGAAACGCCGCACAAGGGCTACTTCAGGATTTCCCTGACCGCGGCTATGACCCTTTCCTGGTCATCGGAGGTCATTCTTGTGTACATCGGCAGGCTCACCGCATTTTCATAGGCCTTAAGCGCGTTAGGGAAATCCCCTGGCCTGAGGCCATACCTGCTTTTCCAGTACGGGTGCAGATGAAGCGGAATGAAATGGACGCTGCAGCCTATGCCCTTTTTGGCCATAAGCTCTATGAACCTGTCGCGGCCGGTTCCGGCCCCCGCGGCAAGCCGTATCACATATAGATGCCATGCGTGCACGTCCCCAAAGTTTGCCCTGGGCGGCAAGATTACAGGCAGGTCCTGAAGCGCTTCGCTGTACCGGGCCGCCATCTTCGAGCGTATCCTGTGAAAGCGCCAAACCTTTTTAAGCTGATGCAGGCCGATGGAGGCAGCCAGGTCCCCCATGTTGTACTTGAAACCCGGCGCGACCACCTCGTACCGCCAAGAAGGGGTCTCCGCACGGTACCTGTCGAAGGCGTCATGGCTTATGCCGTGCAGCCTCATTACCCGGCAGCGTCCGGCCAGTGCCGGGTCCCTTGTCACTATCATCCCCCCTTCCCCGGTGGTTATGGTCTTGGTCGCATAAAAGCTGAAGACGGTAGCGTCGCTGCCAAGGCAACCGACCATTTTATTTCTATAGAGCGCAGGGACCGCATGCGCCGCGTCCTCTATCACCTTAAGGCCATGCCGCCTGGCTATCATCAATATGTCGTCCATTTCGCAGGGCAGGCCGGCAAAGTGGACCGGCACCACCGCCCTTACGTCCTTTCTGCGGTTTCTGCCGGCCAGATATTCTTCCAGCCCGGCAGGGTCCAGGTTCAGGGTGGAAGGGTCTATGTCCACAAAGACAGGGTCCGCTCCGAGGTAGCGGATAACCTCCGCGGTGGCGGTAAAGGTATAGGGGGTAGTTATGACGGAATCGCCCGGCCCCACTCCCGCCGCCTCGAGCGCAAGGTGCAGGCCCGATGTGGCGGAGTTGACCGCGATCGCCTGTGTGCCGCCGCCGATGAAGGCGGCAAATTCATCCTCGAACAGCCTTGTTCTTGGGCCGGTCGTTATCCAGCCGGAACGAAGCGCCGCCACCACCTCCGTTATCTCCTCCTCCCCGATGTCCGGGATGGCAAAGGGAATAAACCCGCCCATCCCCGCGCCTTTTTCAACCGCCTTTCCCGGCCTTTTTTCAGCCTTGAGCATTGCGCGCCCCCAGACCGCCCGCGTTTTTACAGCCCTCCGGGCTTTCAAGCCCATCCCCGTTCCTGTAAGATGTGACCTCCCGGCCGCCCGCGGCCTTGAGGACCCCCAGAAAAAAGCCGGTGTTCGCAAGCAAAAAACTGAATGCCTGGGAGGCAACCGGAAGACGGATTCCTTTCTTATCAGCCGCATACCCGATGGCCCCGAGGCAATAAAACCCTGCCTGAAAATAAAAAATTGCTTTGTATAAGCTTCCTTCCGAAAACAGAAGGCAGTTTGCCACAAAAAGAAACAGCATGAAATACGGGGTGAGCCACCTGAGCGTTCTATGGGAGAGCACCGCGGCAAAAAGCATCGGATGCCTGAACGGGTTAAGAAGGGGCAGGCGGCTGAAAGTGCCCGTAATGTTCCTGAGCGTCATCCTTACGCGGGCCTCAAGCTCACCTCTCACGGTTGACGGGAAGCGGTCATACACAATGGCTCCTTCCTCGTGGACAACCCTGTAGCCCCTGGCCGCCATCTCAAGCGGGATTATGCAGTCGTCGCCATATCTTGACTCAAAAGGCCTGAACAGGTCCTTTCTGAAAGCCATTATCATGCCGGATGCTGTGTGCATGAGCCCAGTCCTGCTTTCAAGCCTCCTAAGCAGCATCTCGTACCGCCAGTAAAGCCCCTGGCTCTCTCCTATCGCCCCCCCGCCGCTGCCCGGCTTAAGCCTGCCGCTCACACATCCGGTCCTGCGGTCGGCAAAGTGCCCGACAAGCGCCTTTACCGCACTTCGTTCGAACCTGCTGTTAGCGTCTGTAAGGACGATAATCTCGCCGTTTGCATGCGGGATGGCCCTGTTTTGGGCAAGGCTCTTGCCCCCCGCCTCGACCTTTATCAGCCGGATCCTGGGTTTTCGGCCATGCGGCGTTTTCCCATGGCCGGCCATGCCCATGACGATGCGCTCCGTGTCGTCAGTGCAGCCGTCCGAGGCAACAAGGATCTCGCAGCGGTCCGCCGGATAATCGAGAGACAGAAGGTTTTTTATCCTCTCCTTGACCGCCTGCTCCTCATTGTGCACCGTCAGAAGTATGGTGACAAGCGGGAACCTTGCCAGCCTTTCCCTGCTCCCGCCTTTGCCCCGCGAAAAAACGGCAAGCAGAAGAGGATATCCGGCCCAGGCGTAGACGAGCGTCCCAAGGGAAAGAAAAAAAAGGGTCTTCTCAGGCATATTTCTGTTTTCCCTTTTGGCCTGGCATATACTGGGCCCTGGCGGAAACGGACCCTTGCCTCCACAGCGAGGTGCAGATGATCTTTGACTTGTCGCAGCGTCCGGCGTATTTCCTTGCTATCCCGATGACCTCCTCCATGAGGCCCTTTTTGAGGGTGGTGGGGTCCAGTCCAAGCTCCAGAAGGCATTTGTTCTCAACCGACAGGTCGTTTTCAGAGGCCTCGTTCCTGGGGTTCTCCAGATAGGCGACCGGCGCCCCGGAGAGCCCCGAAACTATCGCTGCCAGGTCCCTTACGCGATGAGTTTCGGTCATCTGGTTTATTATCTTGACGCCTTCCTTCCTTGCTGGCGGGTTCAAGATTGCAAGCTCTATGCAGCGCACCGTGTCCCGGATATGGATAAAGGCCCTGGTCTGCCCTCCCGTCCCGTGGACGGTCAGAGGGTGCCCGATGGCGGCCTGCATCAGGAACCTGTTCAAGACCGTCCCGTAATCGCCGTCATAATCGAACCGGTTGATGAGCCGCTCGTCCAGCGCGGTCTGGGGCGTGTTCGTTCCCCATACGATCCCCTGGTGCAGGTCGGTTATCCTCAGAAGGTCGTTTTCCGCGTAATACTGGAACAGCAGGGCATCCTGGCACTTGGTGACATGGTAAATGCTTCCCGGCCTGGGAGGATACATTATCCGGGCCTCTACCTCCCTGGCCCCGTCAAGCATCTTCACCTTCAGATAACCTTCCGGTATCTTTATCCCCGCAGTGCCGTAACCGTAAACCCCCATCGTCCCCAGGTGGACCACGTGGACATCCAGGCCCGATTCGCTGATGGCGCAAAGCAGGTTATTGGTGCCGTTTAAATTATTGTCAACAGTGTACCGTTTCTGCCTGGGAGACTTCATCGAATAAGGAGCGGACCGCTGCTCGGCAAAATGCACCACCGCCTCAGGCGCATATTCCCTGATAAGATCAAGGAGGCGCTCGTACTCCAAAGCAACGTCCAGGTTGGCGAACTGGATCGTCCTGCCGGCACACTCCTTCCACGCCGAAAGCCTGGCCATTACTGGAGCGACAGGGGTCAGGGAGCCGCACCCAAGCTCGTTCTCTATGTTTCTCCGCGAAAGGTTGTCCACAATGAACACGTCATGCCCCTTGCCGGACAGATGAAGGGACGTAGGCCATCCGCAAAAACCGTCTCCGCCCAATACCATGATCTTCATAAAATTTTTCCCCTCCTTTATCTTCCTGAGATTGCTTTTATGCCAAATGCTCCAGTATGCTCCGGTACATGGCGTCACGCTGTCTTTCCATCGTGAACTTTTTTGCGGTCTCAAGCCCTTTTTTCCCAAGACGCTCGCGCAGGGCCCTGTCTTCACACAATATCCGGACCGCTTCGGCCAGCGCCTCCGGGTCTCCGGGCGGCACCAGCAGCCCGTTCACGCACCTTTCAACTATCTCCGGAACTCCTCCCACATTGCTTGCAACAACCGGAAGCCCTCTTGCCATTGCCTCATAGAGCACCTTGGGTATCCCTTCCGTACGCGAGGGCAGCACCAGCGCGTCGGCTCTGTCGTAGGCCGAAAGCAGCCTCTCGCCTGGCAGGATAAAGCCTGCAAACTCGAAATGCCTGCAAAGGCACGCCTCCGCCACCATCCTTTGCAGCCGCGCCTTCTCTTTTCCGTCCCCGGCCAGACGGAACTTGAAGCGGTGGAAGCCCGACCTCACGAGCAGTTGCGCCGCCCGCACCAGGTCTTCCAGTCCCTTCTCGGGAGTGAGCCTGCCCACGGCCAGAAAACTCAGCTCCACGGAGTCCCTGACGACCCTTCTTCTTATCACGTCCCTGCCTGAAACGACCGACGGGTAAACCTTGTGTACGGACCTGCAGCCATTTTTTTTGAAGATGCGCTTCAGTTCGTCCCCCACAACGAACACAACTTCGTCCCTTGACGTCCTCAGTGAGAACCTCTGTATCATCACGGAGACCCCCGTCATGAGCGAGCCCCTGACGCCGGCATAGCCATGGCTCCTGACCTCCTCCACAAGATTGCTCCTGTAATAGAAAAAGGTTTTTTTACCCTTTTTTTTAAGGAACCTGCCGGCAAGACCGGCCAGGACTTGCCCCCCTACAATCCATGCCACATCAAACCCGCACAGTTCGCGGACAAGGCAGCGCGCGGTGCCGCGCCATATGAAAGGCAGCTTTTTATAGAGCTCAAATGTGGTCCTGTAAAAAGGAACGGGGATTATCCTAACCCTTTCATCTTTGATGGAGACATCAAAACGGCCCCTCTCCGTCCTGCTTGGCTTAAGCGGACAAAAAAGCAGCAAGGCGTCCGTCCGCTGCCTGAACGACAGGACAAAATTTATGAAAGGCGCGTTCGTGCTGTAATTTGCGCCGTCAAACCAGAACGGCTGGTCAAGTAGCACCGCCATCCTCAATCCGGCCTCCGCCTGGGGACTTTTTTCGCGCAAACAGATCACTTTTCGATGGATGTTCAGTGGAGATTTAAGGAATAAGTCTTTTTATCAGGTATGCAGCCCGGACTGTTCTGCATGCTTCGCGAGGTGATACCCGCCCCTGATCACCGCTTCCGCTATGGCTGAGAACGTACAGACAAAGGCGATGTACGGAATGGAAAGCAGGAAGCTGCCGTTGAATGAATTTATGCCTAAAGCAAGCAGGCTCAGCAGACAGGCCAGGGAGACTCCCCTGTATAGCCCAACCCTGGATGTCCTGAATATGTGCAGGAACTGTTTGCCAATGCTGAATATGAGAAGCAGGTACAGCCCAAGCCCGATCAGCCCCGTGTCCATCAGGAAATAGCTGTATATGGAATGGACATATGTGCCCTCGCGGAACTTTTGCCCGTTTTCCATCCACAATTTGTCATAAAAGTGGCCTACTCCCAGCCCCCAGACCGGGCTTTTCTCAAACTCCCTGAAGGTGTCGTAGTACTCTATGGACTTCCTCACCAGGGAATAATCTCCACCGGAGCGGTCAGCGCCTTTCTGAATCAGTTCCGAAGGGTCTCCGGGGGACCTCAACAGGCTTGCGATATTTTTAATATCATCGAAGCCCTTGTCCATCCTGCCCTGAAGCAAACCGTTCAGCCCTTTCAATCCCAAAAAAAGCGAAAAAAATACCGCCAGGACTAATACCAGTGGTCTCAAGGCCGATACGATGCTCCGTGACTGCATGAACACGCAAAGCACCGCTCCTAGCGCCGTGGTCAGGATCACGCCCCTTGAAAACGAAAGCGCGACCGCCGCCAGGGCCAGCACCGCGGAGGCGTACAGGTATTTGCGGAGCCGCCTGTGCACATGGTTTAAAAGACACAGGCTGAAGAAAAAAAGCACCTGGTGGAAAACCTCGGCAAACCTGATGAACGAGCTTGAAGAGCTCGCCCGCCCCGTACTCTTATACATGTAGGCAAGCTCGGCAAGTCCCCTCAGGCAGACCAGCGCATTTGAGACCATGAAGGCCCATATGAACACCCGGACCTCCCGGTCGGTTCCAAACAGGTAAACGCCAGCAAAAAAAATGAGATAGTAGCCCAGAAAATGGAGCTGGGAGATGCTACCCTGCTGCACTGGCGTTCCGTAAAGTGGCGAAATGACGAACGCCGAAAGCCCTGTCCATAACAGAAACCTTGCATACTGGCGGGGAAGGCTCGTACCCCTGGCAGGGGACGGCCTGCCCGCAAACGGCTCAAGAAATACCGCCCCGAGCGCCACCACCAGCAGGATATCCGTTATCATCACGTGGAAACCAAGGACGCCGGCATACAAATGGCCCGCCGTGCCGGAATTGAGGTTCAGGTTCATAATCAAAAAAAAGACGGCGCTGAATATGAAAAAAGACAGCTTCATATCAGGGCCTCCATGGCCTTGTCCATACGCCTGCGACAGGGGATGCCCCCGCTTTCCTTAAGGACGCAGTCAACCGCACGGACTATCCTTTCCGCCGTTTTCCCGTCCCCAAACGGGTTTGCCCAGTCTCTTTTTTTCCCGAGCATCTGCCCAAGGGCCACCAGGATGCCCTCCGGGCTGGTACCGGCAAGGATGTTGCCGCCGGCCTCGATGCTCTCCGGACGCTCGGTGTTCTCACGCATGGTGACACAAGGCACTCTTAAAACGCAGGCCTCTTCCTGTATACCTCCGGAGTCGGTAAGGACCGCCCCCGCGTTGACAAGGAGCATAAGGAAATCCAGGTATCCCACTGGCGCCAGGAGCCGCAGAGTCCCAGGCCTTTTCAGTTCACCGCCGAGGCCGAACTGCCCGATCCTTTTCACCGTCCTTGGGTGCGCGGGAAAGACAATGGGCAGGTCCGCGAACCTGCGGGATATCCGGCGCATCGCCTCCAGAACGGACCTCAGGTTCAGGTAGTCATCCACATTTTCCTCCCTGTGCATCGTAAGCAGGATATAGCCTGGCTCCAGCCCGGTACTCTCCAGTATCCGGCTTTTCCCCCTGGCGATCTCCACGTGCTCAAGCGAGGCGTCCACCACAGTATTTCCTGTAACGGATATCTCTCCGTTTACGCTCTCCTTAAGCAGGTTTTGCCTGGCCCTTTCCGTGGGGGCAAAGAGCAGCTCTGATATGTGGTCTATCATCACCCTGTTGTGCTCCTCGGACATGCGCCAGTCATGGCTTCTGAGCCCCGCTTCGATATGCCCCACGACAAGCCCCAGCTTCCTGGCCGCCACAGCGCCGCTGAAACAGGCGTTGGCGTCTCCGCACACAAGCACCACCGACGGCCTCTCCTTGAAAAGCACATCTTCTATCCCCCTCATCATCTCCGCCGTCTGTGATGCGTGCGTGGTGTGCCGTCTCACCTCCTCCAGGTGATGAAGCGGTGCCGGCAGTTCGAGGTCCTCGAAAAACTGCCTGTCCATGTTGAAGGAATAATGCTGCCCGGCGTGCAATATAAAAAAAGGCACGTCCCTCCTTGAAAGCTCCTTTACTACAGGGGCCATCTTTATGATCTCAGGCCTTGTGCCTACGACCACGCAGACCCTCCGGGCCCGCCTCTCCCTTGAAACGAATTTAATGTCCACTTTCGCCCTCCCCCGGCAGCCGGACCATGGCGGCCCTTATCCGGCCGTTTATCTCCTTCCAATCGTATTTAGGGACTTCCCTCCTTGCCCCCTCGGACAATCTCTCCATCAGGTCCCGGCGGGCATATAGTTTTTCCACCGCACGGGCCAGGTCTTCAGGGTTTTCAGGCTCTATGAGAAGCGCGTTTTCGCCGTCCCTGAGCACCTCTCTTATTCCCTTCAGGCCAGTGGCGATGACCGGCTTGCCTAACGCCATATACTCGAAGAGCTTGATCGGATATATATAGTCCGTCGCGAAATTCCTGGGGAATGTGAAAAGACACACGTCCGCATCCCTTATGAGACCAAGGGCAACGTCGTGCGATACCTCGCCCGTGAACTCGACCGCATCGCGCAGGCCAAAGGATGAAACAGCCCTGGTCAGCCATTTCGTTTCCCTCGCGCTTGAAGGCCCGGCCAGCACCCACCTGATACCGGGGTACTTCCGGCCAAGCATACGGGCGGACTCCAGTATGGTGCCAGCCCCCCTTATGCGGAGCACAAAACCCACGTAAAGCACCGTGAAAAAACCCTCTTTTTTAAGTCTATGGCCGGAGGCCGCAGGGCCTGAAAAAAAACCGCCTGCGGCTGCAAGGTCCACCCCGTTTGTGAGATGCACAAGCTTCCCGGCAGGTATGCGGTAATCCGAAAGCGCCTCTGGCACAAGGGCGCAAAGCACCATGTCCGACATCTTCAATATCCTTTTCGTAACGACATTCAGAGCGGCAAAATACCGCCTGTGCAAAAAAAATCTGAACGAGAGGGCCTGGCCTGCCACCTCAAGGTCAAGGCCCGGCACGTCATAAACATCGGCCACCCATGCGGCCCTGAAAAGGGCTTTTGCGGCAAAGCCTGTTATGAGAGGAAGAGGCTGATAAGATGTAATGACCACCATCCCCTGCCGCCTCATCCGGAAGATCGTATAAAGGCACCAGAGGGGATAAAAAAAAGTCCTGAAATAGCGCGCCTTCCGGACAGGGTTTACCAGAAAACCCGCCTTCCCACTGAGCGCCCCGGGCACAGTGTTTCGCTCAAGCAGCACCAAAAGGTCATACATCCGGGAAAAGAGGGCGACCCTCTGATAAGGGGTGGTGTTTGCGGCCTCCTTGAGGTTGTGGACGATATAGAAGGCCTTTTGCCTCATTGGGCGACGGCCTCACGCCCTTCGCCCTGCCTGAGCATCCGGCGAAGCCTTTCAAGCAGGGCATTTCCCCAGCGCTCGGCGCTAAGGCTTTCAAAAAAGCTGCGTGCCCCGCGGCGCATCTGCTCGTACTTTCCCTGGTTTTCCCATGCGGCCCTGATGACCTGGGCGTAATGCCTGCCGCCCGCCTCAGGCCCAAGCAGGAAACCGGTTTTTCCCTCGACAACGACCGATGGCACCCCGCCCGTGCGCGTGGCGGCCACCGGCAAGCCAAAGGCCGCGGCCTCCACAAAGACGTTGCCCATGCATTCCGCCCTGGACGGAAGGATGAAAAACGAGGCGTCACGGTAAAGCTGCTCAAGCCTCGCCCTCTGAGCCGCGTCATTCTTGTCTAAATAGCCTGCCAGCATGACATGCCTTCCAGGGGCATATCCCTGGGGAGGCAGGCAGCCGCAAATCGTAAGCTCCGCCTGGACCCCCATCCCGTTTAGCTCGTTGACCGTCTCCACCGCGATCTCGCAGCCTTTCCTCTTCCAGTCCACCCCCACAAGTAGCAGGCGGCAAATCTTCTTCTGCTTTGGCATGAGAACGGCCCGCCTGTCCGGGATGTTTTCCAGGCAGGAGAAGCGGGGCAGGACAAAGACCTTTTGTGGAGGCACCCCGTAGTCCCTCACCGCCGAATCTGCCGCCCATTGCGAGTGGCACAGGAAAAGGCTTGCGCGCTCGAGCGCCCTCCGCTCGATCTCATGCCCCTGCCTGAGCGAGGAGCCTGCAAAACCGGAGAAACCGGAGTAGTAGCCTGCCATCGCCGCAAATGTCGCGTCGGAGGAATATATTATGGGGATGCTCGTCTCAAGGTGGGCCAAAAGGACAGACCCCTGCTCCGCAAAGATAACGTCATACCGTCCGTTTGCCAGCCTCCTGTCTATCTGCCCGGCATAATAACGGGCGGCGCCGTGCGTCATTTGCCAGTCATATTTTTTTTTGCGCAACCTCCAAAACATCTGCTTCAGCTTCCCTGGTATGGCCACCCATGTGAACCCGTCTGCCGGATGGCCAAGCAGATAGGCAGGTGAGATGCGGGGCCTGAGCTTATGTATCAGGTGGACGTCTCCGCAATACGCCTGAAGCGCCCTTGAAACATAATAAGGAGCGCCCCGCCTGTCATTGGCGTCCCTCTCCGTGACGTATGCTATATTGAGTCTTTTGTCCACGCTCTTTGCTTCTTCACGCTCAAGATGCCCGATGGCCCGCTCCGGCGGCCAAAAAACTGTCCTTGGAAAAGCACAATACTCCGATTCCTGCCTTGCTCCGGTCCGAATATACTATCCGGCACCCGTTTGCCTTAAGCAGCCTTTCTATCAGCTGGCGGGACTGAAATGTGCGCCTGTATATCTTTCTTCCCGTAAATATATAAACGACCGAGGACACCATGCTTGCTGCCGCAGAGAGCCGTATCTTCAGGCCTTTTTTAAATAGCCTGCGCAGGTAGAAATAAGGCTCATGAAAAAGCAGGAGCCCCTTGCCCCCTTTCACAAGCACCCTTATCATCTCCCTTACAGCCTTAGGCTCATCGGGCACATATGGCAGAACCAGCGAGCTTATGGCCAGGTCGAAACTGTTGTCTTCAAATGCAAGCGACTGGGCGTCCATCCTTGAAAGACCGGCCTTTTCCACTCCGCGACTTTTAAGCTTTTCCCCCGCAAGCAAAAGCCAGTCATCCGATATATCTGCCGCGGATATCTCTACGCCGCTTCCAAGCATTTCGACAATTGCAAGAAGCCATCCGCCAGGGCCTGCCCCCACATCAAGCACCTTCCGGCACCTCTCGATGCCCGGGACCCTCCCCAGAAGCCGCCTGTAGTATCCGTTTTCGACATACTCCCAGGCCTGGGCCGAGTATTTCATCTCCTCTTCTGTCAGCGGCATGGCGCCCACCGCCCCTGCCTGAACTCAGCAAGGGCCTCGCCCATGGTCAAAAATCGCACCTTGCACTCTTTTTTCAAAAACCCCAGAAAATCCCCAAGCTGCCGGAGCGCCTCCTCATCCGGGCGCGCTTTTTCATTAGGAGGCGCGTCAGGACGCGTCAACTGATAAATATGAAAATACAGCGTGTGAATGCCGCCCCGGTCTGCGGCCTTCCCATCAGACACCTCGCCCAGGAACTTGCGCATGAGCGTGGGATGTGAAAAAAGGTTGAATATGTTGTAGCTTACCGGAAACTCTGTTACCTGCCCCTCCGCCGCCCGGCCGTCCCGCGCGGCGCTCAACCCCTCCCCGCAGACATAAGGCCCGGGGCTCTTCCCCAGGTAGGAAAGCCTGAGCCTTAGCGCATCCCTTCTTCCGGATGGCCAGAAGAAGCTTTTGCCCCTGAATGTCGAAGAGTCTATCTCCATCCGCTCCTGCCTCAGGATGCGGGCCAGCGCTGGCACATGCAAAAAAGCGCCACCCCGAAGCGGCGCCGCTCCCGCTCCAAAGGCTTCTAGCCTTTTTTTCCCGTGGCGGACAAGCCCTTCCACCCATCCGGAGTCTCCCACAGGGTACGTCCACCCTGCGCCGCTTCTTTTCGCCCAGTGTATGTGGGCCCCCAGCTCATTCGAAAGGGACATGGCTATTTTCCCCACCAGATCCGGGAAAAGGGCCGCAAGGTCGAATTCAGCGTAATCCCTGTGCGCCTCTATGAACCAGGTGCATTTGAGCCCAAGGCCGCTTACAATGTTTGCAAGCGCGCCAGTGGCCGCCATAACGCCGCCGTAGTCAACCTCCGTACCAGGGGACTTCCATCCGAGCGAGTCCTTTTCCCAATCCACGGTAAGGATGACGCTCCCATTTCCGGCACGTCCCTGTTTTTTACTTTTCCACTTCACCGCTTGGAGTGCGGCCCATGTGCCCTGCGCGTTGCGCCTGGCTTTTTTCCGCCCCGGACCTTTCAGGTAAAGCACCTTGTCCGTCCCAAGCAAACCATGGAAGGCGCCAAGGAGCATAGGCTTTACAAGACGCGCCTGCCCGGTGCGGACAAAATGGAAGACCTGCCTTGGCCCGGATACAAAAATGAATGCGGCCATGTGTCTTATGAGCCCTTTCATGCCCTCGTGCTTTTTAACAAGCCTTATCCGGTTTCTTGAGAGCATGAACCTTACGAACATCGGGTTTGAGCTTTGCTCCCATTTGTGCCATATCCTGGCATGGGGGAAAAAAGTGCAGGCAAAACCTGCCCTTCTTGCCCTGAGGCAGAAGTCCACGTCCTCCAAATACATGAAAAACCCTTCATCGAGCGCTCCCACTTTTTCGAGGACTTCCGGTCTTATAAGCATGCACGCCCCCGAGATATAGGAAAAATCCCTGGCGCTGTCATAACGTCCATCATCCGGGAGGCCCTCACCGACACACCTGGACGCGCCAGTCCTCATGTTTACCTCGTTGCCCACGCACTGAAGGACATCCGGCCTGTCGTAATGGAATATCTTGCAGCCCACAATGCCCGCGGAGGGCGCCCCTTGAGTATAGGCCACCATATTGGAAAGAAAATCCCGGTCCACAACCGTGTCGTTATTGAGCATCAGGAGATAGTCAAATGACGGGCGGCCTTCCGTACCCATCAGAAACCGGAAACCAAGGTTGTTGCCGCCGGCAAATCCGCTGTTTTCCCCGTTTCTAAGAAGAATAAGCCCAGGTCCTTTCTCAAAAAACCGGCCGGCTGCGGGCAGGCAAAATCCGCCTCCGGCCGGATCCGGAAAGCGCTCCTCCGTGAGGACAGGCTTTTGGACAGGAGGAAAGTACAACCGGCGCAGGGGGCCTGGGCTCCTCCATACATCGAGCCTTCCTTCAGCCCATGCCCTTATGTTGCCGGCTGAGCCGTCCGTTGAGCAGTTGTCAACCACTGCCACCGCATAGTTGGGATAGGAGATGCGCAACACGCTCTCCAGGCACTCTATGGTGTCGCCCCACCCGTTCCGGTTGAGTATGAGGATGCAGACCCTCGGACCGCTTGCGTTCATATCCTTGTTTTTTGTTTTTATAAGAGGTTGCAGAAAAAGCCCGTAAACAGCGCCTTTTCCTCCGGGTCCATCAAAAAGCGCCAGAGGAGCCAGAAAAGTGGAGGCAGGAGGCACAGAAGGTATGCAAGCCTTGGCCCGAAGGCCCTCATGCCCCTGGTCAGAAAAACGGACATGGCCATCACCGCAAGCAGCATCGGAAAAGCAAATGCGTGGTAGCCGGGCCTCTTTCTTTCTGCGGGCATCATCCTGCCCGCGCACCAGTACAGGAGGACCGCGTCTACCGTGTTCCGAAGCGTCCATGCGAGCGCCGCGCCGGTAATGCCCATGGCAGGCACCGCGAGCCGCAGGACCGTTATATATATGGGCAGCTCAAGCAGATGGAATTTGGCCGTAAGGTCCGGCCTTCCCATCCCCTGGATAGCGGTGTAGGGGGCCTGCGCCGAGGCGTTTATGAAAACCCCAATCGCAAGTATCTGCAGGACCGCCGTCCCGTGGGAGGCAAACTCCCTTCCGATCCAGAAAGATAGCAGGGGCCTTGCCATCACCACAAGCGCCATGGAAACCGGGGCAACCCCCATTATGGCGTATTTGGAGGCGCGCTCGTAAAGCGTTGCGAACCTGGCGGGGTCCCGCCCGAAGGTCGCGCTGAAGACCGGAAACGCCACCCCCATGAGACTGCCCGGTATTATCCACAGCCTTGATACCATATCGAAAGGGGTGCAGTAGTAGGCCACGGCGCTCATCGTGAGCATGGCCCCTATAACGAACCTGTCCATATAATCCATGAGCGGGCTGACGACGTTGGAGATGGTCACCCAGGTCCCGAAACAAAGCAGCTTTCTGGCTAGCGAGGTCCCCGGAAGGCTCCACTTCCTCATGCCGGGCGTCCACTTAAGACAGAAGTAAAAATATATCAGGAACACAATGACCCTGCCCGCCACAAGGGCCGCAGTGATCGGATAAAGACTGTTAGTGAACCGGACCACCACAATCGGGATGATGAAGGAGGCCACGCTTGCCGGGGCCTTGATCGCGTTTATCGTCCCGAAGCGCTGCTGCGCCGCCAATACCCCCCGCGTCCCGGCGGTCCCAAGCACAAACGGAAGCGAGAGGGCAAGCATGAGGAAGGCCTTTACCGTCTCCGGCCTCAGCGCCTGCGGCACGTTCAGAAGTCTCGTGGCCAGGACATGGGCCGACAGGGCAAGCGTTATCCCCGCAAAAAGCCCAAAGGCCCCAAGCATGCCCATTGAGGTCCAGATCAGTTTTGAAACCGTTGCGGTTTGTCCTGCGGCAAGGTTTTCAGCAACAAACTTGGTCGTTGCCCGCCCCACCCCCATATCGAAAAGACCGAAGTACCCGACCACCATCCAGGCCAGGGAGAGGACACCGAAGCGGGGCGCGCCAAGCGCCCTTATAATCACGGGGATGGCCAGAAAGGCCGCAATCATGGGAATGACCTGGCCCAGCAGGTTGTAGATGGTATTTTTTGCAAGCAGGCGCCCGCGTATGGCCCGGTCCCCGGCCATCCGCGTTTCCCGAGGCGCAGCTTCCCGCCCTTTAATTTCCAATCCGCCCTCTTGCTCCCGCAGGAAACGCGCTGGCCACATCCTCGAAAGGGTCGTAGCCTCCCGCCCAGGCGCTGTAGACCCATACATACCGGTAGGAAGCCATCAGTTCCTTTACCAGCGGTTCAAAATCCTCGATGCCTGCTATCTTCGAAGTCCCGCACTTGCGCAGCCTCATCCAGCCGGTCTTCTCCCGCCTGCTCATCCATGGAGCGGCCGTCCCCCCAAGCCGCAGGTTGGGGTATGCCTTTAGCAGGGGGGCATAATCCATTTGCCTGCGCCTTATGTGCTCCCGCAGGTCCTGAATGTTTTGCGGGCAGTAGCCAACCGTTATCTCCCCGCCGCTTACCAAAATTATCCCGGAGCGGGTGCTTTTTGCGCGCTCAAGAAGGCCTTGCACTATGTAGGTGAAAGACCTCATGTACTGCCTGCCGCCCGTGGGGACGCGCCTTGTCCTTGTGAGCCCGGTCGCAAGAAACCATATCGTGCACCCCGGGTATTTCTGATTTGCGATATCGCACATCCGTGCCCCGATGGCCTCAAGCCCCCGCTCCACTTCCGCTTCGGGTCTGCCAATACGCCCGGCAAGCACACGGATATCCTCAAATTCGTAATCATTGTAAAACTCTGGATCAATTACGATGCCCGGAGACCCAAGCGATCTTGCTATGGACAGGGCCATTCCCATCCTTTCAAAAAAGTCACCTAGCGCACCGTCTTCATTGTATATGTCCATGCCTTTTATCCGTCTGAAAGCGGGCGCGCCTGAAAGTGGCGAATGGTTTTTGTCGCCCGCCCTGCTTCCAAGAAACCTGTTAAAAAAAAGCCACGGCCATACCTGTTTGCGCGACCTCCGCCTGAAAAGCTTTACCGGGCCGTCAAAGTCCTCCATGCTGTGCCGCGCAGTGTCGTACTGGCCTGTCAGCCGGATCGCCACCCCGTCATATGGGGTCCTGTTTACGGCCTCCAATTTGGAGAGGCCAAAACCGTTCATCGGTCCTGCCGAGAAACTGACCAGAAGCAGATAGGGAAGCAGGTGGGAAAATAATTTCATTTATTTTTTATCTCCATCTGATCCCCCTGAAGATCGTGTTTCTGTTTATCCTTTCCTTGTAGTTTGCACGCA
>JAKAJM010000096.1 GCA_021813765.1 Nitrospirota bacterium | reverse complement strand
GGGGATGGCGAGTGGGGTCTCGAATATGACCCCTCCGCCTATGAGCCCTGGAACCGAAAGCCCCATTATTGTCACGATCGGCAGCATGGCGTTCCTGAGCGCATGCTTCCTTATTACCTCCTTCTCGGGAAGCCCTTTGGCCCTGGCCGTCCTGATATAGTCCTGCCTTATGACCTCAAGCATGCTGGAGCGGCTGTAGCGCGAAAGCCCGGCGATGCTTCCGAACGCCGAGACGAACACGGGCAGTATCAGGTGCCTGCCCCAGTCGGCAAGCCTGCCTGCCGCGCTAAGGCCTGACACATCTATGCTCTGTATGCCTGATATCGGCAGCACTCCAAGCTGTACTCCAAAAAATATCATCAGCAGGAGGGCAAGCCAGAATGTGGGGGTGGAAAACCCCAGGAAGACCAGCACGGTGCTTATCTTGTCAAAAAGGGAGTACCGCCTGGTGGCTGAGATCACCCCTATCGGGACGGCCACAATGAATATGAGCAGCATGGAAAGCACGTTTATGGAGAGAGTAATGGGTATGCGCTCTTTTATCTTTGTAAGCACGTCCCTTCCGTCAACAAAGGATTTGCCGAAGTCGAGCCTTACGAACCGGAGGAGCCATTCCTCGTACTGGACCGGAAGAGGCTTGTCCAGCCCGTAGAGTTTTTTCAGTTTTTGCATGGCCTGGGCGGAGGTCTTGAGGGACATCTGCATGTCTACGGGACTTCCGGGAGCCAGGTGGATCACAATAAAGCTTATTATGGTTATCCCCAGGAGCAGCGGAATCATTTGGATAAGGCGCTTCCCTATGTATCCGAACATGCCTGTCTATTTTATCACTAAGCTGTTTTAGATTTCCTGCGGCTAACCGAAGGGAATATCAGTTTCAAGGCCCGGCTGCGCCGATGACCTGAGGGATGTGCGTGAAGATGAGGAATGCCTTTGCCGGGAGGCCGAAGATGCCCTCGGCCGCCTCCCTGTAAAGCTCCATCTGGAAGCTGTATTTGGCGGACAGATCCCCAAGCTCCTTCGGCCGGGCCGGAAAACTCTTATAGTCGTAGATGCGGACAAACCCGTCCTCGATGATGAGCCGGTCGATGCGGCCCTTGTACAGCGTCTTGCCTTTTTCGTGCACGAACGGAAGCTCGGTGAAGGACCTCTCGCGGGGAAGCACCACATCCTCCAGTATGCCTGCCGCCCTGAGTTTTTCGATGTCCCCGAGTATCGTCTCCGTGAAAAGCTTTTCTCTCTGCGGCTCGAAGATATAAAATCCCTTAAGGAGCGCAGTTGCACGCTTCCGTACCTCGTCCGGGGCCAGCCTGCCTTCCGATATCTCCTCAAGCACCTGGTGCATAAGCCTGCCAAGCAGCACCCAGTCCCTTCCGTGGCGGGTCTTTACCAGGATATCCTCCGTTACGTCCTTCGTGCTTGCCGGGGGCTCGTACTCGAAGGGCTCGGCGTAGACCGGCTCATCGAGAAAGTGCCTCTCCTGGACAAGCTCCATCCGAGCGGATTTTTCATACCCGCTTTCCACCTCTTCCGCCGTTATCACGTTAAAGGGCAGCGGGCTGTCAGCAGGAAGCGGCAGCGTTTTTTCGCCACTGCCGTCCGTCACGTCGCCGTATGTTTCCTTCTTCATGAAACCGGCCCCGAAGGCGTCCACAAGGTAGCGGAGCCTTCCTTTGGGCTTCTCCGATCTGATGCCGCTTAGAAGCAGGTAGTCCATGGCCCTTGTTGCGGCCACGTAAAAAAGCCTTTTTTCCTCTTCGAGCTCCTTCATCCTGCCCCGTTCGAACTCGGGTATTTTTTTTCTGGCCTCGGAGTCTGGCTCATATCTGAAGCTGAAGGCCCCGGTGCTTTTTTCCTCTATGGCCACTGCCCCGCTTTTGGCGCTTATGTCCTCGTCCAGGCTGGGAAGAAAAAGCATCGGGAACTGGAGCCCCTTGGCGGCATGCACGGTCATCAGCTTCACCACGTCCATTCCCTCGGCGCTTACATTGGCCTTGGACACATCTGCTCCGGACCTTCCCGCAAGGAGCTTGTCCCTTATGTCTATCAGGTTATGGCCTTCAGATTCGTAAAACTCGACCATCTGGATGAACTTTTTTACGTTGGCGTGCCTTGGCTTCTCCCAGAAATGTCTCCATCCCCCGGTCTTTACAAGCATAAGCTCAATGAGCCTTGAAAGGGGCAGCGTCTTGCCGGCTTCGATGAAGCCGTCAAGCATCGCGGCAGCCTCGATATGTTTTTTTATGCGCGAGGCCCTCAGGCGCTCGATCAGGGTCTTTTTATCAGGTTTATGGTTTTTCCCCGGCGACGTTTTTTTGCCGTTTGGACAGAGGCCCGAGAGGGCCTTGTAGCCAAGCCCGAAAAGAGGGGAGCGGAGGACGCAAAAGAGGCTGTAGTCGTCGTCCGGGTCCGCTATGAACGTGGCGAACTCCCGAAGCAGAGCAACTTCAGGCTCCTCGTAGAAACCCATGCCCTTTACAACAAGGAAAGGCACGCCTTCGCGCCTGAACGCCTCTTCGAACGCGGCAAGGTGCGTCCTTTGTCTGAGCAGGACCGCCATATCCGCATATTCGCAGGGCCGCTTTCCAGCTTTCTGGTCTTTTGCCTGGCAGCTTACGAGGTAGTTCCTGCGCATGGCCTTTATGCGCTTTGCAAGCATCCTTGCCTCAAATCCGCGCTTTTCCTTGGTATTTCCCGGCTGGGGCATTTCCAGGAGCAAAACCTCCACCCTGCCGTCGCCCTGTCTTTTTGCCTCGAACGGGCAGTACTCGACCTGCCATTCATTAGCGGGCCATTCTTTGTGAGAGAAGGCTTCGTCTTTCCCGGGATAAAGCCGTTTTTCCTCCACAGTGTCAGGCCCGGCTGGAGGCCTGGCCTGGGGCATGAGCCTTTCAAACAGCCTGTTTGTAAATTCGATTATCTCCGGCAGGCTTCGGTAGTTGTCCCTGGCCTGATGGAACTCGTATTCATTGCCAAGGAACTCCTGCAGCCGTTGCCTGGCTTTTTTCATGGCGGAGACATCGGCCCCCCTGAAAAGATAGATGGACTGTTTTTCGTCGCCTACCAGAAACATGGTTGGCACGGTGCCCCCTTCTCTTTTTGGCCCAAGGCCGGAGCGCCATTCCTCAGTCAGCTTGTCCAGTATGCGCCATTGCAGGGCGCTTGTGTCCTGGAACTCATCCACAAGGATATGGTCCGTATATTCGTCAAAGCTGTACAGGATGTTCTGCCAGTGGGGGCTTTCGGACAGCGCCTTGTAGGCCAGTATCTCGAGGTCGCTGAAATCAAGCAGGCGCGCCTCAAGCTTTTTTGCCCTGTATGTGTCAAGGCAGCGCGCAAAAAGCTCCAGGAGCATTTTCTCCGTCCCATTTCCCCTGACCGGGCGGAGGTCCACCGGCCCGTCAAGGACAAGCTCCGAAAGCGGCCTCTGTCTGAACAGATCAGCCAGGTGGGTTTTAAAAATCGAGTCCCATCCCCTTACGCCACGCTCCTTCATAAGGTTGAAGAACAGGCCGGCCGGCGCATCTGGACCGAGGCTTTCGGCCTCTTCTTTGAGAACTTCCGTCACGGATTGCCGCACAAGAGCGGAGGCTGCCCCTTCGTCCGCCACTGAGAGTCTTGGGTCCAGCCCCAGGTCGAGGGAAAACCTCCGCAGAAGTTTCAGGCAGAACGCATGTATGGTGGATATCCTCATGAGCGGCACCCTGGGCTTGACCTTCGCGTAGAGTTCCTGGTTTTCCCTGGCGAGTATGTTCAGGACGCGCTGCTTCATCTCAGAGGCCGCCTTCTCCGTAAAGGTTATGGCCAGCACCCGCTCTACCTCGCCTCCGGCCGTGATAAGGCTTATGTACCTTCTGGCCAGTTTTTCGGTCTTGCCCGAGCCCGCCGGGGAGGAGATAATGAAGCTCTTTTTTGTATCGAAAAAGCCGCCCATTTTTCAGATTTTCTCCATCGCCTTGCCATCCTGACCGTTTATATACGGACAATACGGCTTTTCGTGGCACATCCTGCAGCTTTGCTCCGATATCGGGGCTGCCGGGAAATCACCCCTGCCCGCCATGAGGGCGGTCTCTTCCAGCCACTCCAGGGCTGCCCCGGTCAGGGTTTCCATGGTTTTCCCTGATGAAATGTCGCGGCTGCCCGGGGCCATTTTGGCCTTCATGTCCTTGAAGGAATATATGCCGGCCTTCTGTATGTCCTTTATTCCGGCCGCCCCGGCAAGCGCGGCATACAGGAAAAGCTGAAGGGTGGCCCCTTTTTTAATCACGTCGGAAGAGTTCAGGACCGCCGGGCCGCTCTTGTAATCGATTATCTGGTGGGCGCCGCTTTCCCTGTGTTCGTCTATCCTGTCTATTTTTCCCCTGAGCCTCACGCCCTTAAGCTGCCCCTCCACCCTGTGCTCAGCCATTGCCAGGCTGAAACCCTCCTCCAGGAATTTTTTTTCTATCTCCTGAATTGCGGGCAGGGCGGCCAGGAAACTCTCCTTTATCAGCCTGCCCCAGTACGGGTGCACCGGGTTTTTGTCTTTTTTGTTTTCCTCTATGACATTGTCAATGGTCTTTTCCGCCCGGCATTTAAACTCATCAAGACTCAGGTCCTTTTCGGTGAAGGGCAGAAGGCCCTCCATGATGCTGTGAAGGATGGTGCCCGCCGTTTTGGCGTCGATGCCGAATTCAAGGGCCTCCGGAGGGGCAAGCCCCAGCACCCGGTCCAGAAAGAAAAATCTGGGGCAGGCCCTGATGGCATCCACATCGGTAACGTTTACCGCCTTGTTCCGGCCAAAAGGCACCCTTTCCTTTATGTCCCTTATCTCGGTCAGATAAGCGGAGAAGGGCAGCCTGCCTTTTCTTATGAGCTCCTCTTCCTTAGAAAATACCCCGTAGGCCGGGTCCTTGCGCGGCTGTCCCTCCGGCATAAATATGCTGGGCAGGAAAAGCTTGTCCCCTTCCATGTCCGGGTAGCTCAGGTGAACAAAACCGGCAGAGGATATGAGCCTGCCAAAAAGGAACTCCTCCAGAAGCAGGGTTCTTTTCATGGTCCTTAAACCAAGTTTCGCCCTCAGCCTCTCAGGCAGGAAGAAATCGGTCTCAGGCCTCCTCGGGAGGTCTCCGTCCTTGAGCCCCAGGAAATAGAGGCTTTCAGGCTCCAGTCCATTCGCCTCGCTGAAACTTAAAACCCTGACCCCGGGCTCGTCTTTTTCCTCCTCGATGCCCGAGGCGGCCATGCCAAGGCAGTCCATGAACTCCCCGGCTGAAAGACCCTCCCCGGACAAAGCATCCAGAAGAAGCAGGCCGTGCAGTCTGTCTTCGAGCTCGTCATCGAAAGAAAGCGCCCCTCCAGCGGAAAACTCAAGCCCTTTGAGCGCCTCCAGGTAGCCGCTTATGAGCCGCAGGCTGGTCCCGGTCTTTCCTGTCTCCACGGCCTCTTCCAGAGGCAAGAGCTTTTTTTTCAGCCATTTAAGCCCTTTCTGGCCGGAAGGCGCTCCATGAAGGTCAAGCCAGTTTTCAAAACCCCCGGAGACCGGGGAGAGCGTTATCTTTGGCGCCCATCTGCGCAGCTCCTCAGGTACCCCGGCGAAGAAGGGCGAGCTCAGAATGGCGGCAAGGTCGCCGGCCTGGTAGCCGTCTGAAATTATTTTGAGCACCGCCAGAAGGTCCTTTTCCCGCCTCGCCGTTACAGAGTTTTTCCTGTTTTCCCCGGGGAAGCTGCAGGGCACGCCGTATTTTACGAACACCCGCTCTATCATATCGGCGTAATCTGCCGGGTTTGGCAGAAGGACGGCCGTCTTTGAAAGGTCTGTAAAAGCGCCCGATATGTAATTGACCTTTATTCTCCTTGCCACCGCCTCTACCTCATGCTCCCTGGACGGATAGGCGTAGCAGCCGGGTTTGGCGCCGCCCGCGGAAGGAGGGACCCTCATCTCCTTGTGAGGAAACGCCCTTAGAAACGAGAGGCAGTCTTTCGTGACCTCCGCATGCCGGTCATCAAAGGGGACCAGGGCAAATGTCCTGTCCGCCTTTTCCATGAGCGCGGCAATCAGCAGCTTTTCAGCCGGTGTGATCTCGTAAAACCCATCCAGGATGAGGGGGGAAAAAGAGAAAGAGGGCTTTTTGCCCGTAATTGCTTTTCTTATCAGTGCGGCCGCTTCAGGATCAGGCCCTTCCGGATCTATGAAGCCCAGGTCCTCAAGCCGCTGCTCGTAAAGCGAGGCGGTCCCCATCGTCTCTTTAAGCCTAAGTGCTATCTCCTCAGCGATGCCAAGCTCATCTGTAAGAGGGGTGATGGCATCAAGTATTTCCAGGGGTTTTTTCCCGGGGAAATGGGATTTCATCTCCCCCATGAACCCTGCCAGGGCTGCAGCGTATCCCGCATTCCTGCCTGAAAGCTTCATTATGAGCGGCGCCCTCAGCCAGGAGGGAAGCAGGAGCCGCTGAGAGCGTTCCCTCAGGACCTTTTTTGCAAGCTGCCCTCCGGTCATCATTAACGGGGGTATGTAGCCCTTGCCGCGCGCCCCGTGCGGCAGAAGCGAATGAAAGACACCCTGCGCCTCTTTCCTTTTTTGCGTGGACGGGGCAAGATAGGCCAGCCGGGAAAAATCGTTCTCCACGTCCGCCCCTTTGAGCGCCTCTTTAAGCAGTTTTTCCGTCATGCCGCGCGCCCCGGGGGGAGCAAGGAAAATTTCGAGCATGTCTAAAGATAAAACATGGACGAGGGGAGTTTCAAACACTTCTTCCGGCATCCGGTAGCCCGTTTCCCTGTGGATTTCGCGGCGGGCGGGGAGGCCGGCCATGAGATACAACCTTATACTCCCCGGAAATCTCAGTAATCTATACAGGAACCTGGAGCGCTCTTTATGTTTTCGGTATTGTGTGAGCGCTCACAGACATTTAGGAATTCCCATGTTTCCGCGTGGGGTTTTTTATGTTAGAATAGG
>JAKAJM010000095.1 GCA_021813765.1 Nitrospirota bacterium | reverse complement strand
GGCGTTGCCGCACATGCCGATCCCAGAGCGCTCCAGCAGGTGCTTTTAAACCTGATGACCAACGCCGCGGACGCTCTTGATGGAATGCCACAGCCGGTCATAACGATAAATGTCCGGAAGGCAAAAGAAGGGGTCCTGATAGAGGTGAAAGACAACGGCCGGGGGATACCCGAAAAGGAGTTCAAAAACCTGTTTAAGCCCTTCTGCACGACCAAGCCAAAGGGCACCGGCCTAGGCCTTGCGATAGTAAAAAAGATGATTACAAGGATGAACGGAGACGTGGAGATAAATAGCCAGGAGGGCAAGGGGACAGCCGTAAGGCTCCATCTGCCCGCAGCGCTTTAGCTTTCTTCCCCCTTTTTTTCCGGAATCCGTGACGCCTGCCGCAAGATTTAAAAAAACAGATTTTCAACCGGAGGTTGTTTTAGAGACGCCGGCTGCACCGTCCCCGGTTTGTTTTGCAGAAGCCATTTAAAAATCGGAACGGCATTCGCTACGCTTCAGCCCCAAAAGCCCCTGGTTTTTTGGGGACCTCTGACCCGGGCCGCCGTCTCCCGCCGCCGTGCATAGTGGTGATATTGTTTGGGGGGCGGGATGGGTGGGTTAAAATATTTAAAAAGCAGTAAATAATTTTTTATCTATGCAACCTTAAATTGGTAGACAACCCTTCCGGATTGCGCAAGAATCTTTTTCCAGAAACGGTGTACTTCTTAAAGCAGCACAATTAGCTTTTTTGCCTGATCAAAGAGAAATCCGCCAGAAAGTAGAGCTACCCAAAAAGGGAGGGGTTCCAGGGTTGCTTAAATTCAGACCTTTAGGCGTTTTCCTGACAGCGTTACTGTTGCTTTCCGCCTGCCAGGCCAGGACCAAGGAGCAACTGTTTGCCAAAGGGGCACAATGTCTTGCGAAAGGCGATCCACGGGGTGCGGTTATCTACCTGATAGAGGCGCTTAAGAAAGACCCCGGTTTTACCGGCGCGGGGCTCAAGCTGGCCAGGGCCTACGGCGAGCTTGGCAAGTTCGATTCGGCTACAGCCCAGCTGGAGGGCATCCTCAAAAAGGACCCGTCCAGCAAAGATGCGCATATAGAGCTGGCGAGGGTTTGCCTTGAACAATCAAAACCGGACCAGGCGCTTGAAGAGCTGAAAAAGATCCCGTCTCCGGCATCTGGCGACGCAGCGGCGCTGGAAGAGGACGGGTGGGCATATGCACTCAAGAAGGATTATCCGGCCGCCCTCTCCTTTTTCCGGAAGGCCCTCCGGAAAAACGGAGATTTTGTCGAGATCAATACCCTGATGGCCCAGGTGTATTACCGGATGGGTGACGCTGGGAAGACAAGAGAGGCGCTGAACGGGGTCTTCAGGAAGGACCCGTCCAATCCCCAGGCCATCCAGCTTCTTGCCTCGCTGCAGTTGAAGGCAAACGACATAGACGGGGCCATCCGGACATATGCCAGGGCCGGCAAAAGCGATCTTGCCGCGCAGTACAAGGAGGGGATGCTTCTTGTCCTGAAAAGCAGACAAGCACAGGCAGACGGTCTGGCAGGCAGCATCATCTCCACGTTCCCTCACAGGCCCGAAGGCTACCTGCTTAAGGGTTTTTCCCTTTGCAGCCTGAAAAATTACAACGGCGCGGTCGAGTATCTGAGGAAATCGATAGCCATGGGCGAAACGCCCCAGGCCCATTATTATCTGGGCCTGTGCTTTTATTACCAGAACGAGCTTGAGCTTGCGTATAACGAGCTTGACAGGGCGGCTGCCATGGACCCTTCCCTTACTGCGGCCAGGAACCTTGCGGGGCTCGTACTTTTAAAGCAGGGCAGGGTGGATGACGCCATATCCCAGCTAAAGCAGTTCACCGGCAGCGGGCAGGGCGACGCCTTATCCTACGATATCCTGGGCCGCGCCTACGCGGCCAAGGATATGTACGGCGCGGCGCTGGATGAGCTTGGCCGCGCTGCGGCAATGGACCCATCGCTCAAGCAGGCCTATATCCAGCAGGGCGTCTTGCTGTTATCGACCGGGAAATATGCGCAAGGCGAATCCGTGCTGCAAAAAGCGGTTGCCATGGAAACGGGTGCGCCCCGGGCAAGACTGCTTCTTGCCAGGCTTTATCTGAAACAAAACAGGACCGCTGAGGCGCTGCGCGCCGCAAGCCAGGGAATAAAGGGGCAAAAAACCGATGCCCCTCTGTACGATTTCATTGCTGCGGTCTATGCCAGGCAAGGCAACATCCAGGCGGCCGAGGCAAGCCTGAAAAAGGCCAGGGCGGCGGACCCTGCCGACCCCCGCGCTTATTTCTACCTGGCTTCGATATACAGGCAAAGGGGGCAGGCAGCCAAGGCTGTAAGAGAGCTTGAAACTCTGTGCCGGAAAAACCCCGGCAATGTCCAAGCCCTTGCAGATACCGCGATGCTCCTGGAATCAACCGGTGACAGTGCCGGGGCGCTTAAATACTACAAGCTCGCGCTTGGTTCGGGCGACCCGGCGGGCTATCTTTACTTTGCCGCATACGAGCTCAAAGCAAAGAAAACGGCAGGCGCGCTTTCCACTCTTAGTTCCGGAATAGCCAAAAACCCCTCCTCCGCCGCGCTCTACGAAATGAAAGGCGCCATTCAGATGGATGTCAAGGATTATAGTGGCGCCATCGGCACATACACCGCACTGGAAAAAGCCGACCGCCAGGACGGCTTCAATCTCCTTGTAAAAAGTTACATGGCCATGAACAGGCCGGGGGATGCGCTCCGGCTGGCCAGGCAAGCTGCCGCCGAAAGCCCGAAAGACATCAGGACGCTGGCGGCGCTTTCCTCCGTCTACGAGGCAATGGGCAACCAGGGCCGGGCACTGGGCGCGGCAAGGCAGATGATAAGCATGGATCCCTCTTCTCCGCTTGGGTATTTGCAGCTCGCATCCGTTCAAAGCAGATACGGCATTGATGCGGCGATAAAGACGCTAAACAGTCCGCAAACGCCTAAAGACGGCCAGGTAGAGATGTTTTTGGGCGTCCTATACTTCCGCAAGAAGGACTACTTACGGGCGGAGAACGAATTCAAAACTGCTGAAAGGTCCATGCCGGAGGCCCCCGGGCCGGTTTACCGGCAGGCTTTGGTCCTTAACGAGACGGGCAGATACGCGCAGGCAGCGGCCCTGTACCGGAGGGTGCTTTCGATGGCCCCGGGATACTTCCCGGCCATGAACAACCTGGCGTATTATTATGCCGGCCGGGGCGGCAACCCCGCTCTTGGTCTGTACCTGGCCGCACGGGCAAACGCCCTTGCGCCAAACGACGCAAACGTGCTGGACACCTACGGTTTTGCTCTCCTGAAAAACGGCAAGGCTTCGGAGGCCCTGAAGTCGCTTGAAAGATCTTATTCGCTTCTGCCTTCCAACCCTTCGATAGTGTACCATCTGGCCCTTGCATATTCGGCAAGCGGCAAACGGGCCCAGGCGGCCGGATACCTCAGAAAATGCCTGGGCATGAGGGGTTTTCATGAAGCCGGGCCGGCCAGGGAACTGCTTTCCAGACTGACGGGAAAGGCAGCCGGAAATAAAGGCCCCGGGCTGCGGAGGCGCTGAGGGAAAGCCGTTTTTTTGTTTTTGCTTTTGCGGAAGCGCGGATTGAAATGGCCGGGGGTAAAGTGGCCCGGCCCGAAAAGGGGGAGCTTTCCGGTCTTATGGGACCGGGAAGGCGGAGCGTTGCCGGGGACTGGGAAAAAAAAGATCGGGGCTCGAATGCAGAGGCTGGTGTTTCTGGCCGCCTGGCTTGCTTTATTTTCCACTGGCGCACTTTGTCAGAAAGTTTGGGGGGGGCAGTTCAGCGTCAAGCCTTCTTTTTCCATGCAGGAACAATATAACGACAACATCTTTCTGACGGAAAAAAACCGGAAGACCGATTATATCACGCGGTTGATCCCCGCGGCGCTGCTTGACTATGAGGCGCCGCTTTGGAAGTGGGACCTGGCGTACTCGCTCGATTTCCGTCATTTTGCCAACAACACGGTCAATGACAATTTCGCGCAGAACATCAACATGCAGAATTCGACCCAGTTGCTGAAAAAATCCCTTTACATAGACGCAAGCGACACTTACACCAAGGCCTCCTTGTCGCTTACCAGGAACTACAGCCAGCAGAGCATATTCTTGAACCAGACAGACCAGAACATATTCATGATAAAGCCGCACTTCAGGCTGAGGCCCGGGAGCTCCATCACGGTGGACGCGGGGTATTCCTATCAGAACATATGGTACAAGAACGGGCTTGCGGTCAAAAAGAGCGTCAACAGTTTTTATGTGGAAGCAAAGGATGAGCTGTCCCCGTCCCTTGAGCTGAGCGCAGGGGGCTTTTATCTGTCAGACTCCAACAGCATCCAGGATTATGACGAGATAGACTTCCATGCAAACTCCAGGTATTCGTATTCGCCCGGGTGCGATTTTTTTTTGACGGTCGGCAATGACAGCTATGATCTTAACAGAAGCGGCAGCAGCAACGACTGGTCCTGGGACGCCGGCGCGGACCGCCGGTTCGCGGCGTTCACCGTGAGGGTCGAGACCTCTTCAGGGACGGTGGAGAACCCTACCGGCCTGCCGGACAAGGTGGACAGTTACGGCGCCTCCATCAAAACAAACTCCAACAGGACCCCTCTTTCCCTTGGCCTGTCCCTGAATGAGTACACTGACCTGGCAACAAGAGAGCTTAAGGACCGGTCGTACGGCATTACCGGGGCGGTGTCGCACAAATTTACCAAGACCTTTACGGGTTCGGCCAACCTGACGGTCCAGAGGCTGGAGGACAAGGTGGCCGGGTCCTACACGAATCTGATTATTTCCGGCCTGGCCCTTAATTACCTGCTGACCCGCAGGGTGGAGCTTTCACTTGATTACCAGTACATATACAGCCATTCTCCGCTTATCTCCATGGACCGGTACATGGACGACCAGGTCATAGCCGGAATTACGTGGGAATTTGGGCACATGCCGGGGAATGGGGCCCCAAGGCTCTGACCGCAAAAAATTTTTAAGAACAATGCGGGCTGATGCGACTGGCCGGACGGCATTTTTAAAATCTGTCAACAAATAAGAGTCTTTTTGAACCTGGAGAAATAATGACCATGAAGATCAAAAATTTGCGCGTATTGGTGTTTTTAAGCCTGTTTTTCGTAACGGTGTGGACGACCCTTGCCCATGCTGAGCGGTACGTGATAGGGGATGAGGACATGCTAAGCATTTCCGTCTGGAAGGAGCCCGAGCTCAGCGTCAGCGTGCCTGTAAGGCCGGACGGAATGATATCGGTGCCCCTGGTGGGAGACGTCAAGGCGGCGGGTGAGACCCCGGAGCAGCTCAAGACCATGCTTGAGGGCATGTATGCCAGGTACATAAAGGAGCCGGTCGTAAGCGTAATAGTAACTCAGGTGAACAGTTTTGTCGTATATGTATTTGGCGACGGGATGACCCAGCAGCCGATAGGCGGCGTGATGGCCGGCTCGCAGTCAGGCGTGTTTGTCCTCAAGAGAAACACCACTCTCCTGCAACTGCTTTCCAGGCTGGGCAGCCTTGGCAACGCGGACCTGAAGAAGAGCGCCGTCATACGAAACGGCAAGAGGCTGGATGCGGATTTTTACCGGCTTTTCATCAAGGGGGACGTGTCCCAGGACATTGCGCTTGAGCCGGGGGACTTCATATACATTCCCAGCAACGTGGAAAATGATGTCCGGGTGGTGGGGGCAGTCAAGACACCGGGCATTTTACCCTATGCGGAGCATATGACCGCCCTCGATGCCGTCCTTGCGGCCGGCGGATTTACGGACTACGCCAGCCGGAACGACGTGCTGATAGAGAGGAAGGAAGGCGGCAAGACAAAGAGCATAAGGGTGTGGCTCAAGGACGTAATGGACGGCGATATGAAAAAGAACGTGCCTCTGGACCCCGGTGACATGGTCATCGTCAAGTCCGGGATATTTTAGTTTTTTAAAAAATTTATGATGGGGGACTCTTCCATGACCGGAGAAAGCGGCTCCTTGAACATAAGAGGCTATCTGGCGATAGTGCGTGAAAAAAGATATGTGGCCCTTGCGGTGGGTGCCGCCGTGCTGTCGGTTTTTATCCTGGTCTCATACCTGTGGCCAAAGTCCTACAGGGCCGATTCCGCGGTATTTGTGCAAAGGGGCGCGCTGCTGCAGCCTTTCATGAAAAACAGCGGCGGAATTGAGGATGAGCTGAGCATACTTAAAAACGGCATAACGGGCAGAACGATCATCGATAACGTCCTTAAAAAACTGAACCTGGATCTGACCACGAGGAACGCCGCCCAGTACGAGGCGCTAATTGACAGGGTCCGAAAGCACCTGGAGGTTACCGTGCAGGAAGGCAAGGGGAACAATATCGACATGTTCATCATCTCCTATGAGAGCTCAGACCCAAGAAGGGCCAGGGACATCGTAAACACGCTTGTGAACGAATACATAGAGCAGAGCGTCGCGCTTCAGAGGACCAACGCCATCAACGCATACAATTTCCTTGACAGCCAGCTTCAGAGCTACAAGGAAAAACTCGACGATTCGGACCAGCAGGTCGAGGAGTTCAGGGAGAAGCATCCCGGAATGGCGCTGCAGTCCGGCGCCGTCCCGGCTGCGGGCCTGGCCGCACTGCAGTCCGCCGCCGTCGACAATGAGATCAAGCTCAAGGACCTCCTAAGCCGCAAGAAGAACCTTGAAATGGAGCTTTCGGGAAAGAAGAAGATAACCTCCGGCCTGGCAGGCGGGCCGGGCACGCCCGAGGCCAGGCTGGACCGGTTGAACGATGAGCTCATGGTGCTTAAGACCAAATATACCGCCAGCTATCCCGATGTCATCAAAAAGGAGGCCGAGATCGCGCAGCTCAAAAAACAGATGCAGATGGAAAAAAACGGCGCATCCGGGAAAAATGGAAATCCCGTTTACCAGCAGGTAAGA
>JAKAJM010000025.1 GCA_021813765.1 Nitrospirota bacterium | reverse complement strand
GGATACTGGTTGTTATCCGATGTTTATAAAGGGAAGAAGTTTGTCGATGGGGAGGCAAAGGACGCCTCAAGGGCACTCGAAAGGATGGCCGCCTAAATACTTTTTACACACCTATTGACATGAGCCCAGATGTGTGTAAAAAATTTCCGGCTGGAAGGGAGGAACTGGCGGTGAGCTATTATTTCAGCAAGCATTTGAACACGTCCTTTGACGAGGCGGTGGACAAGGTGACCGCGGCGCTGAAGAAGGAGGGTTTTGGCGTACTGACGGAGATAGACGTCCAGAAGGCGCTAAGGGAAAAGATCGGCGTTGAGTTCAGGAAATACAGGATACTTGGCGCATGCAACCCGCATTACGCCTACAAAGCCCTGCAGGCCGAGGACAAGATAGGCACGATGCTTCCCTGCAGCGTCATAGTGCAGGAGCACGCGGCGGGGGACGTGGAGGTGGCAGCCATAGACCCGGTTGCCTCCATGCAGGCGGTTGAAAACCCCTCCCTCATGCCCCTGGCCTTCGAGGTGCAAGGCAAGCTCAAGCGGGCGGTGGAAAGCCTGTAGAAAAGAAAGGGCCGCTTTCAGGCGGCCCCTCTTTTTTCTGATCTGAAGGAAAAACTAAAAAAGGTTGTAGCCCGTTTCGTCATGCTGGGAGAGGTCCAGGCCCAGCTCTTCCTCCTGCTCGGAGACCCTGAGCCCCACAATGGCGTCCACCACCTTAAGTATGATGTATGTGGCCACGCCAGACCATACGATCGTGACGCCGCAGGCCAGAAACTGGATTATTACCTGGTGGGGATTGCCGTAAAGCAGGCCCCTTCCGGCCGGGTTTACGGCGGGCGAGGCGAAGATTCCCGTTGCTATCGCGCCCCAGAAGCCGCCAAGCCCGTGCACGCCCACAACGTCAAGGGAGTCGTCATAGCCAAGCTTTGGCCTCAGGTTCACCGCGGCATAGCAGATTATGCCCGCGACAACGCCTATGGCTATGGCCCCAAGCGGGGTCACAAAGCCCGCCGCCGGGGTTATCGCAACAAGGCCCGCCACCGCTCCGGAGGCCGCCCCAAGGACGGTGGGCCTTCCCTTGTGCGCCCATTCCGTGAAGGACCATCCGAGCGCCGCCGCCGCGGTTGCCGTGTTGGTGGTGACGAAGGCCAGCGCGGCCAGCCCGCCTGAGGTTATGGCGCTTCCGGCGTTGAACCCGAACCAGCCAAACCACAGAAGGGATGCGCCAAGCACGGTGTAGCCTATGTTGTTTGGCATCATCGGGACCTCCAGGTAGCCCTTTCTTTTCCCGATGACAATGGCGGCAACCAGCGCCGCTATTCCGGCATTCACGTGGACGACCGTCCCGCCCGCAAAATCAAGCGTGCCAAGCTTGGAGAGCCATCCGTCTGGGTTCCATACCCAGTGGGCTATGGGCGCATAAACGAAGGTGGCCCAGAGGATTATGAAGAGCGTGTAGGCGGAAAACTTCATCCGCTCGGCGAAGGCGCCGGTGATTAGCGCCGGGGTTATGATGGCAAACATGAGCTGGAAGGCCATGAAGGCCAGGTGCGGCACCTTTGGGGATCCCAGGGGCGAAGGGCCCTGCCCCACTCCGTTCAGCCCGAACCAGCTTAAGTTGCCTATGATGCCGTGAATGCTTGGGCCAAAGGCCATGGAGTACGTCCAGAGCACCCACACTATGCTCACAATGCATATCGCCCAGAAACTGTGCATGATGGTGCCAAGCACGTTTTTCTTCCGCACCATTCCCCCGTAGAAAAACCCGAGGGCCGGGGTCATTATGAGAACAAGCGCAGAGGACAGAAGGAGCCAAGCGGTGTCGCCGGAATCTATCTTTACCGGGGCGGACGCTGCCGCCGGGGCCGCGGCTGCCGCCACCGAGGGGGCGCCGCCTGTCCCCTGGTCCGCGCTTGCGATAAGGCAGGAGGTAAAAACCAGAATGACAGCCGAAATGAGAAGGAGCGAAACCGGCCTGAGGAGCTTTCTCACTTTATATCGCCTCCGTCCCGCGTTCGCCGGTCCTTATCCTTATTACGTCTTTGAGGTCGAAGACAAATATCTTTCCGTCTCCTATTTCGCCCGTGCGGGCCGCCGACTGGATGGCCTCCAGGACCGCCTCCAGTTTCTCATCCGGTGTGGCCACCTCTATCTTCACCTTGGGCAGAAACCTCACCTGGTACTCCACCCCCCTGTATACCTCGGTGTGCCCTTTCTGGCGGCCGAAACCCTTGGACTCCGTCAGGGTGATACCGTGCACATCAATTGCGGTAAGAGCCTTTTGCACGGCATCAAGCTTCGTGTGCTTGATGACAGCCTGCACCATCTTCATAAGTTTTTTGAAAACCTCCTTGGAAATTTTAAAAATTCTTCAAGCAGCCGTTTTACACACTCAAAATATATGCCAGAGAATAATACATTGATTTTCAAGCGGGATCTTGATTGCCGGAAGCTACAAAAGTGTAAATATCAACTAAATTGTCGAACAAAATTGTCGTACAATAAGGAAGAAGCGAAATGCGGGTTGGAGGGAAAAGCCTGGAGAGGCGTCAGGTGTTTGTTTTTTTAAGGAACTCTCCGAAGAGCTTGTCCACCCTGGCTATATGCTCCACTATCCAGTCCACCACCACCTGGTTTGTGCGGACCGAAAGGCCGTAGGAGCCCGGTTTTTTGCCGCCGTCTAGCTTTATCAGCTCTTTTTTAAGCCTCAGGAAATTTCTTTTGAATTTCTCGTGCTGCGCCTTGTGAGCCTTGTAGTCCGGATAGGAGCGGCTCTGCATGAGGCCCTCCTCCTGGCCAAAGTGGAAGGAGATGTATTCCTCCAGGAACTTTATGACGTCGCTTATCTTGTATTTGCAGACGCTGTGGTGCACGGCCAGAACAAGGTCGTTTATCCTGCGGAAAAGCTCCTTGTGCTGTGTGTCTATGGTCTCGTTGCCGGTAGCTAGGTCTTCCGTCCATTCCATCATCTATCCTAACATCCGGGCGGCTCTTTTTGGGGCGGATGGCCTTTTGGTTCAGGTTGGTAAAGGCGGCCGCGCTGCGGCCGCCTTTGGGGAGGGGAGACATCAAAGAGGCTACAAGTTTTTAATCGGCACTATGCAAGGAAAACTTTAGCGCCAAAGCAAAAACCTCAGGGCATGAGGGAGCGGGCCGTATCCAGGAGCCGGTAGGCCCGGTCTATGCCGTCGAACGAGCGGTTGACCCAGCAGCTTCCCCAGTAGAAGTTGCAGCTGGTCTCCGCTTTCAGTATATGGTCGTAGGCGGATGTTATCAGGCCGCGCACCTCCTCCGGGTTTCCCGCCATGTGGCCGCGCCTGTCAAAGGTCTGCTTCACCTGCTGGTAATACGCGCTTGCCTTGCCCAGCTCCTCAAGCCCACGTTTTTGAAGCAGTGAGCCGGTCCACTGGCCGAAATCCCCTCCCCAGTGGTGCCCGGTGTTCCATGCGCCGGGGTATATGTCCACCTCCTCGGCCGGGGGGAACCTGTCCAGGTAATGGCTTATGTGGATGGGTGTGAAGCCCAGGGTGCCCGCCCTGTACCTGTCCAGTATGGGCCTGTAGAAATGCCCCCAGAACCCGCTGTTTACATGCACGGTGCGGAACCATCCGCCGTTTTCCCCGTCCGTCCATGTGGTGACGAGGGCCGGAAAGTCGCAGTGCTTTGTCCTTTCGTAGACCTCGTGCTGGAACCAGCCGGGGTCCAGCCCGGACTCCTGCGCGTTTGAGAGCTCGCGGTCCCTGGGTATCACTACGATCTCCTCGCCGCCCCAGCGGGCGATATAAGGCCGGTAACGCTGCTCCTCCCAGCGCATCTGCCGTCTGGGCTTTATATATATGGAGTCTATTATCACGTACCTGTAGCCGTTTCGCTTGAGCATGGGTATCATCTCCACGCAAAAGCCCATCTCGGGCGCCCAGAAACCCTGAAGCTGGTACCAGGCCCTGCCAAGCATGCTCCATCCGAGGCCCTTCCACCAGGCGGTCTGGGTGTCCCAGTCGGACTGCGGGATGAGCGGGTAGACCGGGTGGTAGAGGCCGGTCCCCAGAAATTCTATGCACTGGGAACGCCTGTAGCGGGAAAGGAGGTCCTCCACGTCCACCACGTCATGGAATGTCTCCCGGATGGCCGGGTCCTCAAGCTGCTTCAGGAGCGTGCCGGAGAAGCTCATGTGCGGCCGGGCAACGTCCTCGTAGCCTTCGAGCATACGGGTGGGCCTGTCGTAACACCACAGGATCTGCCTTGCCTCCCACCTCTCCTCCGAATTGTGAAGGGCAAGCAGATTGCCCGGGGGCTGATGCATGTTTAGGCCAAGTGCGTGATAAACTTCCGCCATTTCAGGGGTCCTCCTTTAAAAAGGGAAGATTTTTTACTCGGGGAAAGTTTTTGTTTTGCTTTGTTTCTGCTTTGGTCTTTGAGCGAATGGGAACAAACAACCGGAGAACAAAAAACAAAAAAATCCTGCGCTTCAAAAAAGCATAGTACAAAATGGCGGGCCCGGCAATATAGGAAGGGGGCGAGCGGGCGGGAATACCCGCCCTCTGTGCTATAATTTCGCCATGGAAATAAAGACGGTAGCCATGGAGATACCCGAGGGGACGAACATCATCCTGGGGCAGACGCATTTCATAAAGACCGCCGAGGACCTCTACGAGGTCCTGGCCACCTCCGTGCCGCAGGCCAGGTTCGGCGTTGCCTTCACCGAAGCCTCCGGGCCCTGCCTGATAAGAAGCGAGGGCAATGACCAGTCCCTCGTGGACTGCTGCATAAAAAACCTGCAGGCCGCCGGGGCGGGGCATGTGTTCTGCATTGTCTTGAAAGATGCCTTTCCCGTAAACGTCCTTAACCGCATAAAAGAGTGCCCGGAAGTATGCTCGATCTTCTGCGCCACCGCCAACCCGGTGGAGGTTATTGTGGCTGAAACCGCGCAGGGCCGGGGCGTTATGGGCGTGATAGACGGCTACGCCCCAAAAGGGGTGGAGACAGCCGGGGACAAGGCGGACAGAAAGGAATTTTTAAGAAAGATAGGATACAAGTTATGATAAACCACTCACCCTCCCGTCGAGGTATGGGTGGTTTTTGCCGCCCCTGTAACCCCAAAGGCGAAAAAATCAAGATCCAAGGATAAAATTTTGAATTATGAGTGAAAAGATCGAATTGCCGGAGCTTAAGTATGACGAAAAGGGCCTGATACCGGCCATCGTGCAGGAGGCGGACACGGGCGAGGTGCTGATGATGGCCTGGATGAACAGTGAGTCCCTGAAGATGACGCTTGAAAGCGGCTACACCCATTTCTGGAGCCGCTCCAGGCAGAAATACTGGAAAAAGGGAGAGTCCTCCGGGTGCACCCAGCAGGTTAGTGAGGTCCTTTACGACTGCGACGCGGACACCCTTCTGGTGAAGGTAAAACAGGCCGGGGCCGGGGCCTGCCACACCGGAGAGAGGACCTGTTTTTTCAGAAAGATCGGATAGAACCTGCCTCAAAATTGCTTCCGGATGCAAGAGGATGAAATTGCGGCATACGGCGTCGATCAAAGGGAAAATCGTCCTCAACGTAGCGATGCTGCGCCTCCGGGCGGTTTTCCTTTTTCTCCTTGTCTGCCGCTATTTTCGTTCTTTTTCGCTTCGAAATCAATTTTGAGGCTGGTTCTGTGTAATATAAAAGCCTTTTTTATTAACCCTGCAATCCCGGAGGGATTTAGATGGACTGCCTTTTCTGCCGGATAGCCTCAAAAAAGGCCGCCGCGAAGATAATCCATGAGGACGATGAATGCATTGCCTTCGAGGACATCGCCCCTCAGGCGCCCGTGCATTTCCTTGTGGTCCCAAAAAAACACATAGCCACCACCCTGGAGCTGAAAGACGGGGATGAGGCGCTGATAGGGCACCTCTACAGGGTGGCCGGCCGCATCGCCCAGGAGAAGGACATAGCCGTCCGGGGGTTCCGCATGGTGATGAACACCAACCCGGAGGCCGGGCAAAGCGTGTACCACATACATCTGCACGTGCTTGGCGGCAGGCGCATGCACTGGCCGCCGGGGTAAAAAGGAAAGAGGCGTTTCGCAGCCAAAATTGAAAAACCGCACATCGCTGTGGGATAATCATAAAAATCATGGAAAACCGGCACGTTATATGGCATAACGGCTGTGTCTGCAGGAAAGACAGGGAACGGAAAAATAACCACAAAAGCCTTGTCCTTTGGTTCACCGGCCTTTCCGCTTCAGGAAAATCCACAATAGCCCACCTGGTGGAAAAAGAGCTCTTTGAGCGCGGCGTGCGGGCCTATGTGCTTAACGGCGATAACATAAGGCACGGCCTGAACTCTGACCTTGGTTTCAGCCGCGAGGACAGGATGGAAAACCTCCGGAGGGTGGCCGAGGTCTCAAAACTCATGGTGGACGCAGGCATTATAGTGCTGGCGGCCTTCATATCTCCTTATCTGGAGGACCGCGCCTATGTGAGGAGCAGATTTCCGGACGGGGAATTCCTGGAAATTTATGTGAAATGTCCCATGGGGATATGCGAGCAGAGGGACCCGAAGGGGCAGTACAAAAAGGCCCGGGCGGGGCTCATAAAAAACTACACGGGAATTTCTTCCCCTTATGAAGAGCCGCAAAAACCGGAGCTTGTGATAGACACGGAAAAGATGGACATCGGGGGCTCCGTCCACCTGGTTATGGGGCTCCTTGAAGGCAGGTGCCTTAAAAAAATTCTATCGGATGAGGGATCGAAACAATGAGGGTCCTTTTCCGCAGGGGCGCGGGAATTCCAAAAATAACGGAGTTTCTGAAACCGGGGGAAATGGACCTCGCTACTTAACCCACCTGAAAGGGAGTAATTCAGATGTTGTCCCCATTCATTTAATAGGATGACCGGGGGATAAGAGAGCGCCTCCTAAGTTATAATCAAATATCATGCCCAAAGGCCTCAATGCGCATTTAAAGACCGCCGTAAAGGGCTCCACCCTCATCCTCGCTGGCACTGCGGTAAGCCAACTGCTCTGGTTCCTTATCAAGGTCCTCATAATAAGGAACACCACCAAAGCCGAGTTCGGCATATACACCCTTGTGCTTACCATCGCCGGCATCTTGACGACGGTAGCGCCGCTTGGCATTCCCAGTGGGGTCTCCAGGTTCATGGCCATTTACCGGGGCGAAGGAAGGATGGATGACGCGGACGGCATCTCAAGGGCCGGCGTACAGATAATAACGGCTGCCGCGTTAATGTCCTTTGGTTTTTTATATTTCTTGTCCGGCCCCATAGCGAGGGACGTTTTTTACACCCCCACTCTTGCGGGCCCCCTCAGGATGGTATCTTTTCTTGTGCCCTTTTCCATATATGCTGCCATCGTGGCAGGAGCGCTTCTTGGTTACGGTGTGATCAGGCAGAGGTTTTTTAATGATGTTCTGACCCCTGTCTTCTATGCGCTCCTGATGTTGGCCGCGCTTCTTCTTCACATGCATCTTAAGGGAATACTTTATGCCTACGTGTTGTCAGGCATAATAATGGCTGTTTTGATCACTGCTTACGGGTTTGGCAAAGTCGGTCCCGCGCCGCTTCTCCCAGGGAAAGGACGGCAATACCTGGAGCTTCTTAAATTTTCTATTCCCCTCCTTATAACAACGATAATGTCCATGGTGCTGATGTGGGCTGATACCCTTATGATAGGCAGATACATCACCCCTCAGGCGGTTGGTACGTACGGAGTGAGCGGTTCGCTGGTAAAGCTTCTTCTTTTCCCGATATCAGCCCTCGGTTTCGTTTTTTTGCCTATAGCCAGCGAGATTTACTCAAAGTCTGGGACAGAGGCACTTGGCCGTGCCTACCAGGTACTCACGAAATGGCTTTTTGCCGTGACCCTGCCCATTTTCTTTGTCCTCTTTTTCTTTCCCCAGATGAGCATAACCGCGCTTTTCGGGGCCCGTTTTCTGGATGCTGCCGTGCCGCTGAGACTTCTGGCTCTCGGTTTCATGGTGAACGCCTTCCTTGGCACAAACGGAACGCTTTTAATTGTGCTGGGCCTTCCAAAAGCTGTCATGAACATATCCATAGCGGGTGGCGTGGTTAACATCGGCATGAACTATCTTTTTATAAAAAGGATGGGGATGGGAATAGAAGGGGCGGCGCTCGCCACAACGATCTCCTATGTTCTTATAAATATCATGCTTTCCGAAAAACTCTACCGGCACAGCGGAATGCACCCGTTTTCATCTGCCTATCTTAAACCCCTGGCCGGGGCTGCCTCTTCGGGGCTGCTTATCTATGCGGTTGCAAAGAGCCTGCCGCTCACTTTCTGGATGCTTCCGGCTTATTTTCTCGTTTTCCTGACGAGCTATGCAGGAAGCCTTCTGGTTACAAAAAGCATCGAGGAGGAGGACCTCTTTATTCTTGAGAGGGTGCTGAACAGGATGGGTGTCAGGCCTGGGCCAGTCCTGGCGATTCTGGAGAAATTCGTTCCCAAAACTGAAAAAGCTTGCTGATAACAGGAAGTCTTTTCTGCTGTTGCCGGGCTATCTTGAGGCGGCACCGTGCATGAAAGAGCCTTCCGGCCGCAGGGTGTGCAAGCGGCCTTCATTTGTCCGGAGCTAAAAGGGGTTGGGGCCCGGTCTGGCAAATTTTATATACTGCATATGCCTTGTTTGCAAAGACCGGCTTTGTATAATCAATCAGATTAAAAGCCTGGGAGCCCCTTTTGATGTATTTAAGATCAAACTTCGAAACGATCAAATAGGTGTTCCTGAATGAAAAGGTCTTTTTCCTTGACAAAATCTGTTTGTACATGGTCAAGAACTGCCGTTTCTCAGCACTGGATAAAGGGTTATTCAAATTCTTATAGTAATACATCACCAGATCGAAAAGAGACATTCGAATTTTCATAAAATCCTTATTTTTATCTTTAAAGCCCACATGCAACGGCATTACCGGAAGTATCCTGTCCAGAAATGTATGAAGATCCTTCGTATTCAACCCGTAATATTTAGCTATTTCCAGAAAACGTTCCATCCGCTCGGCATTTGATGTTGGACTCAGGATAGCGGAAGGAAGGTACATATTGACCGGGGAATAAACTACCAGATTTGTTATCAGATCGGCATCCAACGTTACCGCGACATCACTATTGGTAAAGTTCTTCCTCGACCATTCATACAGTTCCTTGAAATTTTTATCATTGTAATCGTTCAGACCAAGCTGGATGTATTTTGTCTGTATAAGGAATTCAGCCAGCGGCATCATGATAATTATAAATACTGAGACTGCTTTGATCAGCAGTCCTATTTTTTGCCGGTCAAAAATATTTCTGACCCTGGTAGCAAGCAAGTCTCCGCGCAGACCGTGCTTTTTAATTTTGTATTCAATCGCTGATATCAAAGCTGAGAAAAAGAATATTTTATAAATAAACATGAACCCTTTTGCATAGAGTTCATTATCAGCTACCCATGCACCTTTTAGACTAAGCAATGTAAAAATTGCTAATAATGAAGTTTCAGATAATGCCAAAAAGAATTTTTTGGGATATTTCAATAAGTACATAATAAGCAAAAAAGGTAATTTGGCTGCGATGTTGGCAATAAAAACTTTTGCACTAAATTGCCAAAGGGGCTGAGTCATTAAAGCCAAATTATCTGGCGAAACTTTGACAAGTCTGTATACAAAATAAAGTCCGGAAATTGCCAGAATAGAAATTCCCCCGAGAAGAATGCCCAGCCTTTTGTCCCTCTCTTTTATAAGATAGGCGGCGGTGAGGGGGATACATAGAGCAAACGAAACTATAAAAACAGGGGCGCTTGTAAAGGTGGCGGCGATCAGCAGCAGCGATAGTAAAAGGCGGTCGTAGATTCCACGGTTATTTAATTCTAGTATCCTATAGAGTTGTACCGCGATTATCAAAACGACGATGTTTGTGACAAGAATATTGGGAGTTCTAAACATATAATCAAAGCTACTTCTATCAAATAAATTTGTTTCAGGAATAATTTTATTTGATATCAAAAGTTTAAAATGTAGTAAGGCTGGGAGGGAGATATTTGAAATTGCGTTAACAATGACATGGAATGGAAAATAAAAATTATATACTGGAAATGAATAATAAAAAATATTCCAGACGGCTATGGCCAGGGCGAGAACTCTTCCCTTTATAAAATTTCGCAGAAGGATATATGAAAGGAAGAAATTTAAAAAAGGGAATACGATGTAATTGAAATAATAAGCATCCTCCGTTTTTTTATTGAAAAAGCCGCCCAGGGAGCTAAGGAGCAGGGAAAAGGAATAGGACACATGCGGCGTGGTTTCATTTTTATGCTCGAATGAAACGGGGTCATTCGAAGGGAAATGCCCGTATAGGATCTCCTTAACATGAGAATAATAATAGTATTTGTCATTGGTATAGCCATGGCTATATTCCCTTATTGGGACAAAATAATATGTAGAGGAATGATTTTTTTGATATAACAGAGGATATATCCACTGGATTGAGAACGTAAGGGAGATCATGAGCGCGGCATAAAGGAAAAGTAATAGAAAACCTCTTTTCCCCGATTTGCTTAAGTTGTTTTCGGCCATATCAATGCCCTGGCGATTCCACACTTTTCAGCCAACCACCTTTCTGAGATAGTATTTGAAGCCCCAAAGCAGCCGTCCGATCCTGAAATTGGCCCTCTTTAATGTGAGTACCAGATAGGAGGCCTTGAAAACGGCCTTAAACAGAGGATTGGGTTTGAACCGGCTGGCCAAGAGCCGGGCAATAGGTTCCAGTATCTTATATCTGCTCGTTATGATGGAAAAGGAATGGATATTCTGGAGCTCAGCCAGATTGTCCTGCTTCAGGTAATCGTTCTGGAAATAACCGCCAAGTTTATCGATGTCGAAATCACCGGCCAGAAGACCGGCTTCCGTAGCCTCCCGGTATATCTGCGTCCCCGGAAAATACTGCATCATTGAAAACCATGGCAGGCTGGTTCTTATCTTCTGGTTGATGTGGATAGTCTCCCACGCGTCCTGCGAGGTCTCTCCCGGAAGACCTATAATATTGGAGCTCAGGTACTTTATTCCGTATTTTTTAAGAAGTCTTGCGGCGTTTACGATCTGCTCGTCTTTTATGTTTTTTTTGAGTACCCTGTTTCTCAGGTCCTCCCTGCCCGTTTCTATCCCAAAGCATACAAGCCTGCATCCGCTTTCCTTAAGGTAATGGATCTTTTCCTCATCCAAAACGTCAACCCTGGTGTTTACGGAAAAAGGTCTCCCCACTTTTTTAGGATAGACAGCCGCAAACTCCTTCAGCCATGCGGTGCTTAAGGCGAAATGATCATCCGAAAACCTGATTTCGTTAATGCCCCACCGGTTCTTCACTTCCATAAGCTCATCGATGACCGGTTCTACGGCCCTCCTCCTGATATACTTGGAGTTTTTTCCGTAAAGGTCGTGCAGTGCGTGATTAAAACAGAACGTGCACTTGAAAGGGCAACCCCTTCCAGTAATAAAGGTCTTGTAAGGGTTGGTGGCCATGAACTTATACCTGTCGTAATAGGACCGGTCAGGGAAAGGCAGGGAATCCAGTTCGGCCAATGGCGGTCTCAGATCATTTCTGATGATGTCCTCTTCAGCCCTGAACCAGAGGTTTTTTATTTCATAGGGCGACTTACCCTCTTCGAGGGCCGTGGCGTACTCCAGCACTGCGTGTTCCCCTTCCCCTCTGCACAGCACATCGATAAGGGGGTTTTCGATCATCTGGGGGAAAAATGTGGCATGCGGCCCGCCCACTATTATTTTTGCCTGGATGCCAGCGCTTTTTACTTTGGAAATAGAAGAATATACCCACCTCTGATCGCCTGTATAGCAGGAATACCCGACAATTCCGGGGGCAAAATTTCTCACCTTGCCGTATACGCCCTTTTCTTCTATGAAGACCCGGGCATCAAATCCGTTTGCCTTCAGGAGTGCAGAAATCCACAATATCCCAAGATTGTCTTCCCAATTTTTCTGGATGAACGCGACCTTCAGCTTTCTCATATGTTAAGTCTCTTTCTTGCAAGTATCACATGGCAATGACCTTTTGTCCCAAGGATATCGCAAACATATTGCTCCAAACGGAAAACAGGCATCAGCAGCGGATATATGGTCGAAACAAGACGGTACTTCGGGCTTTTCATCAGTTCTATGATATCCGATTGGCTGTTATAGACCTTTTTCTTTTTCATGTAACCCCGTTTGGTAAGCTGCATGAACAGCTCGGAGAGCCAGTAGATCGTAACGTTATGCCTGGCTATCTCCAGTCCGGCCCCGCCGATGAGCACTACCAGCTCATTATAAAAAAATCCGTCCCGCTCATGCTTTTCCGAGCCGTGTTCATGTCCCAACATCTTCCCTTTCGTGTGAATAAAGGGCCCCTCAAGCGCGGGCACCGTAATGAGCGCCATACCCCCATCGGCCAGAGATTTGGAAATGCGGCCCATGAATTCCGCCGGGTCCTTGAGATGCTCCATCACTTCACCTATGAATACAAGATCAAAGTGCCCCGCGGGAAGGGGATCATTCTCTATGTCGGCATACGATACCTCAACCCCATAGGCCTCCTTTATAAAGGAAAGGGAGTCCTTGTCCACATCTATGGAATGGACTTGCGCCCCAAGTTCCTTGAACCTGAGGCTGAAATAACCGAGCCCGGAGCCTACGTCCAGGACGCGTTTTCCCCTGAGACAGGACAATTCAGGATACCGTCTGATCGCCTCCCATCTCATACGAGTGTTCGTGTTTATATCCATCGGATGTTTACTCATTATTGATCTCCTCAAGAAAAATCTTTTTAAAAGATGCGCTTTGTTCCTGAAGAGGAGGATCGAGTTTTTCCCAGGCCAGAAGGTTTGCGCCCTGGAAAGAATCACTTGTTATCACGTGCATGTTTACGCAATCGGTGCTCCTGTACAGAACACGGATTTCGGCCGATTTATTATCGGGAATTATATTGTCATTCACCGTTATGCATCCGGGTTCAAGGCTGATCTCCCTGGTGAAGCTAAAAGGCACGTCCGTGCGGTTGTAAATAAGAAGCTTCTGCATGATAAAACGTATGATGTTGCTGGAATTGCGGTAGCGCCCAAAGAGCAGGGAGAAAAGCCTGAGCGCTATCATTTGGGCCCTGGTCAGCCGCTTGGAAGTGAATTTTTGTAGTCTGCCTGCTATCGATATGAAGTTTGGCCCCTTGCGGGTAATCGTTGATATATGGGGTTTGTTCTGGAAAAAGGCGCTCCCGTCAGCAAGCTCGCCCGCAAATCCTGTATCGGACCATACCAGGCGGTCGCCACTGAATACCTTATAAACGCCGCCTTTGCCGCCGCTGCCCGTTATCTTCAAAGCCCCCGTAGTCCCTGTAAAAAAACCGGACTCCTCCCAATATTTAAGGACGGGTTTTTTGCCGTTCCGGTCTTCAGGTCCGGGCGTCTGAAAGCGGGCGTCCGGCGCTTTGAGCGCAGTGACATAGCTTGACAGCAGGTGCCCGAAAACGCCGTCGTCTTCAAGGTAGTTGCAGGTCCCTTCCGTGAGCCCTTTGAAAAACAGGCTATATGCCTCCGCCGCCTCCGTTACACTTGCAGACATAAGCGCGAATCCGCCAGGATAGAAGTTATAGGTGTTCCTGCTGCAATATTCGCCGCCAAGCGAGCCATCCGGATGGACATGAGCCCTTACGAAAGCGATGCACCTCCTGATCGATTCAAAAAGCTCGGGGGCTGGATCGCGCATGTACCGCCTTGCCAGAAACTCTATCGTGACCGTCTGATAGCCAAGGTCGCATCCCTCGTATTCCGGGAACCATCCCTCGGAGCGCTGGACGGAATACAGTTCAGACAGCAGACGGGCCGATTCATCTTTCCAGCGATTGTGTCCAGTGAGAGCGTGCAGGTTTGCAAGCGCGCAGGCCGCTATCGCCAGGTGGTTGGAGAGCTTTCCAGCCTCGCGGTATTCCGCAAGGAATTTTGCGCTGGCCTCGAAGGAAGGAAACACGGCCGGAGTACAGAGGCCGGTTTCAATGGCGGTTTCAGTGAGCGATGCCAGGGCATAGGCCGTGGCCCCAAAGGCCCGTTCAAAAGGAAAATAATCATCCAGGCTTCCGTCGGCATGGGAGCAGCACTTGTGATATCTGAAAGCTGCTTCCAAATATTCCCTAATGCGCTCATTCTTGTAAAAACGGTTCCCCGGAAAGTTATTTGACCAGATATAGCCCAGAGGCCGGACAAGCTCCTGCTGCATGCCGCATGGAAAATCCAGGATCTTATAATGCCAGTATTTGCGGTCGAATGAGCCAAAAGTAGGGGAACAGGGATTTTTATCCAGAAGAGAGAGTATTCGTGGAACGGAGTTGAGCAATATCGGCTTCAGGCGTGTCATTTAAAAAATTACGTTACTTCCGCACCTTTGCAAGAATCATGAGGCCGAATCTTTTTGACAGGGCTTTTATGAGTGCCCGGGGCATTTTTACCGGAAATGCCCTCAGGGGTATATAGTAAAGGCTCAATTCCATCTCCCTGAATTTGGAAAACATCTTTTTCATCTCAGCTTTTGTATAGGCCTTGCCAATGGGGTTTTCCGCTCCGTCATACATTCTTATAAGCTCCTCGGGGGAAGAGGCAAAAGACATTTTCTCGCGCCCTCTGCCTTTTAGTCCGATATGGAAAATCCTCATAAGGGACAGCACCGTTTTGAAAGCGGCGGGAGACCTCAGAAAGATATTCTTATAATAAAGGCTGACGCAGGCGGTGCCGCCGTCTTTGAGGACCCTGTGTACCTCGTCAATGCACTTCTGAGTCTCGGGAGTATGGTGGAGAACACCCTCACTGAGGACATGGTCAAAAAAGCCGTCTTCAAAAGGAAGTTCTTCGGCGTTTCCTTCCTGAAGGCTTCCGTGCAGCCCGAAGATCGCCTGGGATTTTTTCGCCATTTCGACGGATTTCGATGAGATGTCTATTCCGTAATAGGTTAAATTCATTTTCCCGAGTCTTCTGTTCCAGTAGCCCGGGCCGGTGCCCACATCCAATATGGTCTTTCCCTCAAGAGCGGGATATACCCAGTCGGACAGGTCATCCAGAAATATATCGGAGGTTTTTATCTCATCAAAAGCCTCGAACCATTTTTTTGTTCCGGCCTGCTCGGAGAGCTCTCCGGTCAAAAGGGGGTTTGCGTTCCAGAACTTTCTTACATCGTCAATTGTTTTTCGGACCATTGGTTTTTCTTTCAATTCATTCGAGATTTCTTAAAAGTTTTGCGGGACTGCCCGCATAGATAGAATAGGCCTCCAGATCATTGGTCACAACCGCTCCGGCCCCAACAACCACGCTATCTCCTATTTTCACCCCTGGGAGTATGCTTACATTTGTACCAATCCATACATTTCTTCCTATGATGACTGGCGTATCGGCAAGTATATCCGCATGCCGGAAGTTGGTTTCCCGGGAAAGGTTTCCATGTTTGCCGGAGATAATTTTTGTGCCCGGCCCAAAAATCGTGCCATCCCCGATTTCCACTCCGCTATGTCCGTGAATTGCGCAGCCATGGGCGAACACTACATTTTTTCCTATGCTGATCTTTTTGCCCATCTGCTTATTATAATTGAAAACGTTTATGTAACAGTTTGAGACAAAACATGTGTTGTCACCTATACTAATTCCACCATCAGAGGCACTGATGTACGAATTTCTTCCGATAAAAACGTTTTTCCCAAGTGTGAGATTTTTTGCGTGGCATATCTGCACATTTTCCTCGATCCCAAAAGAGCTGGAGGCTGTAATTATGATGCGGTAAACCAGCCCCCTAAGAAGAACGCCAAAAAAAGAGGGGATGTTCTGAAAAAAAAGAAACAGAGTTTGTTCGAAAAGGAACCGCCAAACAGATGTGGATTTGGTGGATACGTAATCACGCACAACCTTGGTCATCATAGCTTCATCCTGAGCCTGCTTCCAAAAACTTGCATCCAGCAAGCAAACACCAGCACGGCCATTGCCTTCTTTACCGCCAGCATGCCGCCCGCTTCCGCCTGGCGCTTTATGACTCTAACATATCCAGCATCCAGTGTTCCTGTTTCCTCTATCCGTGAGTCCGTCAGGACCGCATCGAACAGTTTTTTTAGGTGACCCGCGTACGCTGGGTCCGCAAACAGGGAGAACGGTTTTTTCTTGATCACCGGCTGGCCGGCATAGTTGAGCAGGAACGGTTTGTTCACCTTTGAGAACATCCTTTCAAAAGGCAGCGACGCGGCAAATTCGAGGACCCGCCGGGAGACAAAAGGCACCCGGCCTTCGATGGACCTGCTCATTGTGAAGCGGTCCTGCTTCAAAAGGTTCACAATGAGCGTAAGCTGTTCCACCTCCGCCCGCATCACCGCCCGCCATACGTTCTTTTCCTCATTGAATATCTCCAGGATCGGATTGCGGTCCTCATTCAGTGAAACATCCCTCATGAAATCCCTTGTGAAAAGGCGGGCCAGTTCCCCGGAGTCAAAAAGGGACACCAGTGAGAGATATGCCTCTCCGGGTCTCTTTATCCTGCCCATAACCCCTGCGATCCTGTTTTTTTCCGGAGACCCGAACCCGCCCGGATAGGAATTGGCGAACCTGATGGCCCGCGCCGGTAATGTGCGCATCAGGAGCGTTGTGAAGCTGCGTGGGAATGCCCGCCCGGAGAGCCGGAACATTTTCATAAAAGCGCGCTGATGGTCGTAACCGCAAAAGGCCTCGTCGCCGCCCTCTCCGGAAAGGACGACCCGCACCGCCATAGAGGCCTGTTTGGCAAGGGCGTGGTTGGCGCTTATTATAAGGTCACCGAAGGGTTCTTCAAGCGCGCGTATGGTTTCATTTAATGATTCAAGGGATGGAAAATTAAAACGGTCCGTGGACCTTTCAAAATCTATGCGCCTTGACAGTTCCTCAACCCTTTTTTCATCCGGATCGTCGTCTGAGAAGGTCATGGTGAAGGATTTTATCTGAGCGGAATTTTTTGCAAATCCGGCCAGCAGCGCCCCGGAGTCTATTCCTCCGGAGAGATACAGACCGACGGGGACATCGGCCATAGACTGCAGGGATATCTCTTCATCCAGGATGTTGTTGAAATCATCCTGCATGTCCCTGACGCCGTCCCGCCGTTCACTGAATTCCAGACGCCAATAGCGTTTTTGCTCTCTGGCTCCGTTTGACAGGTTGATGGAAAGGAACGACCCCGGCGTAAAACGGCTGATACCTTCGAAAAAGGTTCTGCCGTTCTGGATGTTGTAGCGGTATCTGAAATAATCCACAACACTTTGCCTGTCCAGGCGGAAAGAGGCAAGTGCCAGTATAGGGGACATCTCTGAAGCGAAAAAAAAGCAGGAATCATTTTCGCATGTATAGAGGGGGCAAATGCCGGCGTGGTCCCTGGCCAGCGTTAACGTGTTGTCATTTTTTCTGAAAAAACCGAAGGCGAACTGCCCGTTCAGTCTTCGAAGACAGTCCGTTCCCCAATGCTGAAGAGCCCGGAAAAGCACCTCGGTATCGGATTCCGACCGGAATTCAAAGCTGGCCGTCAACTCGTCTCTTAGGGTCTTGTAATTGAATATCTCCCCGTTGAAGACTAATACGTCTTTTCCGTCGGTGTACGGCTGGTTTGCCCGGTCCGACAGATCTATTATCTTCAGCCTCCGGTGGCCAAGGGCCATCTTCCCGCCGTCCCAAACCCCTTCAGCATCCGGCCCCCTATGGGCAAGATGGGGAAGCATTCCGCGCACCACATCTGCGGCCTTAAAATTCCCGGTTTTTGAGAATGCTCCTGCTATGCCGCACACGGACCTTAAAAACCCTCTTTCCGCGTGCTTCTGTCAAATTCAGCTTTTTTGATCCTGAAGCTCAAGTCTTCAGAGAGCTTTCGGGAGGAGGAGACGAGGCTGGCAATGAGTCCTGTCAGGAAGATCTGTACCCCGATGGTCATTAATACGCCGGAAAATATCAGGGAAGGCCAGAAGGCGTTGGCGGGTGCGCCAGCCAAAAAGACCAAAAAGACATACCTCAAGGCCAGAGCGGCGCCAGCGAGGAAGAAAAAGGAAGCCAAAGCATTGAAAAGCAGATTGGCTCGATAAAGAATGAATATGCCTATCATCGTCTTGGCTTGCTTCCACACATATTCCGGAATGCTTTTGAACAGTCTTGAATCCCTGGTTTTGGGGTTTATGCCAATATCCACCCCGGTTACGCCCAGATTATTGAGCCCCGCCTGAATGAGCGTCTCCATGCAATAGGAAAAGCGGGAATAGATGTTCACGTGCAGCATCGCGTTTCTGCTATAGGCCCTGAACCCGCTTGCTGCATCCCGGACGGTGGTGTTTGATACCTTCCTCAAAACCCAGCTCCCAATCTTCTGCAATATCTTTTTTGTGAATGAGAATTCCGGATGGTCATCAATGGGCCTGCATCCTACCACTATCTCCGCTTTGCCCAGGAGGATCGGCTCGATCAGTTTGGGGATATCCGCCCCCCGGTACTGGTTGTCGGCATCGGTATTTACCAGTATGTCCGCGCCATGCTCTATAGCGTTGTCTACCCCGGCCTTAAAGGCGGCCGCCAACCCCCGGTTTTTCCTGAAAGAAACTATGTGGTCAACGGAATGTTTTTTGGCAACCTCGACGGTATTGTCTGTTGAGCCGTCATTTATTATCTGTATCTCGATGGCATCGATCCCAGGTATGTGTTCAGGAAGATCGTCCAGGGTGGCAGGCAGGGTCTTTTCTTCGTTGAAACATGGGATCTGGATAATGAGTTTCATCTCATAGCCCTGATGCGAACTTCGCCATCAAAGCCCTGCAAAAAATACTTGCATTATTTTTTCAGGGCCCCTGTGATCACTCTTCCGGATCGCGTTATACCTCGTTTTATTCGCTTGCCTTTTATGATGTGATATTATGCCAAAAATCCAATTATCTGCGCTAGTTTTTTCAGTTTTCCTTTCCTGGTTGAAAAACTGAGCTACGGTATGGGATACTTTAAAAAGTATGAAAAATCAGCGCCTTATCTGGCATGATTGACCAATGCGGAAGCGTAGTCATATATGTTATCCAATGAGCCAAAGGTAAGCGTCAGGCTTCCCTGTTACAACCAGGAAAAATATATTTCGCAGGCGATAGAGTCTGCCTTGATGCAAAAGACGGACTTCGAATTCGAGATCGTCATCGGCGACGATTTCTCCACAGATAGCTCATTGCAAATATTAGAGGGATACGAACTAAAATATCCTCAAATCGTTCGCGTCCTGAGGCGGGCAAAAGGAGAAGAATATTCCTTTTTAAGGCAGAAGTATGGCCGCCTGTATAATTTTGTCGACATCATGGCCAACTGCCGGGGGAAATATATAGCGCTGTTGGACGGGGACGATTACTGGACCTCTCCGGAAAAGCTCCAGAGGCAGGCGGATTTTCTGGACGCCAATCCGGACTGCTCCATATGCTTTCATGACGTGGAGTACCTTTTTGAAAACGGTGAAAGCCCTGAGTATGCAATCGGCGCACCGAAGGTAAAAAAGCAAAGATATACCCTTGATGACTTGCTCAGGGGGAATTTTATATGTAATACGTCTGTTATGTTCAGAAGGGGCCTATTCGGCGAGTTCCCGGAACCTTTTTTGAGCATATACCCGGCCGACTGGGCGCTCCATATCCTGAACGCACAATACGGAGACATCTGCCATATGGACCGGGTGATGGGTGTTTACAGAGTGCATAGCGGGGGCGTATGGTCTCACGGGCGCAGCCTGCACTGGTTTAAAAACGAGATGAAAATGTATAAAATGCTCAACGCTTATTTTGCCGGCAGGCACAAAGAGGCACTGAGAGCGGGCAGAATGAATGCGTTTTTCAGGCTCTTTGGAACGCCTTTCCATAAAATGGAAACGAGGATCGGCCTGGTGTTAAGGGGATCCCGCTTCAGGCCTGTTGCTGATTTTTATAGAAAGATATTCTACCCCCAAAGTTTGCGGAAACAATGAATAAACAGCTTATGTGCTAAAATAAAATGCCGGTTTATGAAAAATCTTAAAACCCTTGCATTCGACGCCAAAGTTAAAGTCTTCGGGCGGAAACCTTTGCCTCTGCGGACCCTCTGGCTGAGTCTCACGCCGCCGATGCCCATGTGCGCAACTATAGATCCGGCGGATCTTTGTGTCCTCAAATGTCCGATATGCCCTACGGGGACAGGAACGAATAAGTATAAAAAGTCCGTGATGCCGTTTGAACTGTTCGAAAAAATCCTGAACGATATTCCCTCACTTGAGGATATCAATCTTTATAATTGGGGAGAGCCCTTTTTGAATCCGCAAATTGCGGAAATGATCAGAACCGCAAAAAAAAGGGGAATGAGGACGCAGATCAGTTCAAATCTGAATATCCCCAAAAATTTGGATTTTTGGGAGGGTATTGTGGAGGCTGGGCTGGATGTATTGATGGCCTCGCTGGATGGGGCTACCCAGCGATCATATGAGATTTATAGAAGAGGCGGAAATTTGGACCTTGCTATTGCCAACGTAAGGAAAATAACGGAGGCAAAAAAAGCTCTAGCGCTTGAAACCCCCAAAATAAGCTGGAGATTTATTGTAAACAAATATAATGAGCATGAGATAGGCGAGGCAAAGGGCATGGCTGAGGAGTTAGGGCTTGATTTCGAAATCGCCTTTTTTAATGTCGGAGACCTGATCCCCGATTCTGAAACGCGTGATTTTGAGGAACGGAAAGCATTCTGGCTGCCAGTTAATAAAAAGTTTTTGAATGACTGGTATATAAAAAAACGGAAACCGCTAATTAATACCCATTGTCCTTTTTTATGGTCGAGTCCAATAATTTCGCCGTCCGGTAAAGTGTTTCCATGCTGCCATGTGATCGACGAAAACTCCGCCTTCGGGGATGTTTCAAAGGAATCTTTCCAATCTATCTGGCATAATGAAAAATACCGGTATTCAAGAAGTCTGTTTGCTGTGCGGAAGTACGAGGGACCGGCAGTCTCTACTGTATGCGCGACCTGCGGAAATTATAAAAGGAGGGGAAAATGAATCGCCTGGAACATGCCATAAGACGCGCGGGATACAATGTTTTAGCAAATATCGCTATGCGCGTGATGCCTGTCCGCTGGAAGCAATATAACGAACTTAAATACTGGAAGGAAAGAAAAGCCAAAGGCCTTTTGTCGGATGATAATTACAAGTATTTTTACACTTCCCATTTTGGACTGGATGAGTCTTATTACAGCGGCAAAACAATTTTAGATATCGGATGCGGACCAAAAGGCAGCCTTGAGTGGGCGGCAATGGCAAAACGCAGAATTGGGCTTGATCCCCTTGCGAAGGAATATCTGAAGCTTGGCGCGGCCAGGCACCAAATGGAGTACATTGATTCTCCCGCCGAAAATATACCATTACAGGATTCCGAATGCGACGCGGTATTTTCATTTAACTCACTGGACCACGTTCACGATATTGCCAGGACGATAAAGGAAATAAAAAGAATCCTCCGGGCCGGCGGCATTTTCCTGCTTCTGGTCGAGGTAAACCATCCCCCGACAGCCTGCGAGCCGCATAAGCTCACTCCCGGGAGGTTAATAGAATGGCTGAAACCCGAGTTTGTTTGCAAAAGCCTGCAACTTTACCGGCCTGCCGCAAAAGGGATGTATGCCTCGATCCTGGCTAATGAGGTACTGCCAAACCCGGAAGATTCTGAAGAAATCGGTTATATGTCTGCGCATTTTGTGCGGACATCGGCAAGATGACTGCTTTCAGATCTCCAGCTTGATCTGCGCGCACCATTTGGACGTGCACCTTATCTTGGACACATCGCAGCGGTCCTTGTATTTTTTTGCGATGTCCATTACCTCTTCCATCAGGCCCTCGCCAAGCTTTATGGGTGACAGCCCCAGCTTGAGGAACTCCTCGTTTGAAACCCTGAGCTCATTCTCCGGTGCCTCGCGTCTTGGGTTTGGAAGGTATTCTATCTTCGCCCCCGTCATTCCGGACACCAGTTCGGCAAGCTCCTTCACCGTGTGGGTCTCCGTGGCCTGATTGAATATCTTTACCCTGCTTCCCTTTACCGGGGGGTTTTCTATAGCCAGCCTTATGCACTTTACAGTGTCCCGGATGTGTATGAAGGCCCTTGTCTGCCCGCCCTTGCCGTGGACGGTGAGGGGATGGCCGATAGCGGCCTGCATCAAAAAGCGGTTAAGCACGGTGCCGTAGTCACCGTCGTAGTCGAACCTGTTTATCAGCTTTTCGTCCATCAGGGACTCTTCCGTGTTGGTTCCCCAGACGATGCCCTGGTGCAGGTCCGTTATACGGAGCTTGTCGTTTTTGTTGTAATAGTAGAACATGAGCGCGTCCATTGTTTTTGTCATGTGGTAGACGCTTCCGGGGTCCGCAGGATAGAGGATCTCGATGTCCTTGTTCGCGCCGTCCACGTCCACATTGACCTTAAGGTATCCCTCGGGTATCTTCATTCCGGCGGTGCCGTACCCGTATACGCCCATGGTCCCCAGGTGCACCATATGGACGTCCAAGCCGGACTCTACAATCGCGCAAAGGATGTTGTGAGTGGCGTTTATGTTATTGTTCACCGTGTAGCGCTTGTGGAAGGCCGTTTTCATGGAATAAGGCGCGGCCCTCTGCTCCGCGAAATGCACCACGGCCCTCGGCTTTACTTCCTCCATGAGTTTGAGCAGCCTGAAGTAATTGATGCTTACGTCAAAGTTGTGGAAACTGATAACCTTGCCGGTCTTTTTTTCCCAGACCTTAAGGCGGGACCCCATTGGCTGGATGGGCGTGAGGGAAAAAGCCTCCAGTTCGTTGTCTATGTTCCTGCGGCTCAAGTTGTCCACAATGGTAACATCATAGCCGTGTTTGGACAAAAACAGGGCCGTCGGCCAACCGCAGAAACCGTCTCCGCCAAAAATGATGATATTTTTATTCAAAACCATCCTCCCGCATCAGAGGTTAAAATCAATTTATTTTAACATGGAAAACGTGCCTGTGAATTACTTGAACAAATGATTTAAAATGAAGCATAAAATCAAAAATTGATTTTTCCAGGCAATTATTAAAAAAATGCCCAAAGTCTCGGTGATAGTGCCCACTTTCAACAGGCCGGAGAGCCTGAAGGAAGCCCTGGGAAGCATAATGGGACAGACCTTTCAGGATTTTGAAGTTATTGTTGTGAACGATTGCGGGACGGATGTGAGCGATGTGGTTGCCTCTTTCGGGGGAGACAAGATCACCTATCTGAGACATGAAGTAAACAAGGGCTTGGCAGCCACCCGGAACACAGGCATCAGGGCCGCAACAGGCAAGTACTTAGCCTACCTGGACGATGATGACATCTACTATCCCGGTCACCTGGAAACCCTGGTGGAATTTCTGGAGGGCTCCTCTTACAGGATCGCTTATGCGGATACGCTGCGCGCACTTCAGGTCTTGGAAAAAGGGTCCTACATGACAAGGAGTAAGGACCGGATGTCTTTTGATTTCGATCCCGACCGTTTATTATTGAGCAATCTGACCGCCGTGCATACCGTTATGCACGAGAAGGCCGTTCTGGACGAGGTTGGACTTTTTGACGAGTCTTTCAGGTGCATGGAGGACTGGGATTTGTGGATAAGGATCTCCCGCAAGTACGAGTTTGCCCACATAAAAAAGGTCACATCGGAATACCGATGGCGTCTGGACGGCTCAAACATGACGAGTTCCAAACAGATGGAATTTGTGAAAACCAGGAAAAGGATCTATGAAAAATATGCTTCCTGGGCAACCGGAAAACCGGACATACTGGAGATGCAGAGAAAGATCATCCGGTCCGATACCAGGCAGGCAGAAAAAGGGAACTGGGCCCGAAAAGAGAGACTCAAGCTTTTTATAATAAAAGTGATCGGAATGCGGGGTCTTGATATCCTGTACAGGCTTAAACTGAAGTTTTTTGAATGAGAATGGATCTCCACAATGAAAATCCTTTTCATAACTGACCACCTGGGCGGGGGAGGGGCGGAGCAGCAGTTCGTAAACATCGCAAACAACGTAAACGCGGAGAAGCGGATACACCTGACGGTTGACAAGGGCATGCGGCAGGCCGACCTGGATAAAAGCATCCCCCTTTCAGGCGGACACGGTAACAGGGTGCCCCTGAGGTCCATACGGGAAATAAAGGAGCTTATTGATTCTTTCAAGCCGGATATAGTCCATTCCTTCCTGATGTATTCCTGTTTCCTGACGGCTGTTGCCTTGAAATTTTCCAGAGTAAAACCGGTTTTTGCCGCGCAGGAGTTCTCCTCACCCGAAGAGATACTAAACGAAGTGAAGTTCAAGCCGTTGAAAAAGTGGCTGCTTAAATTCAGTTACAGGCCGGCAGACAAGGTGCTTACCATCTCCAGAGCCGTTATGGATGACATGATAAAAAGAAAATATTTCCAAGACCCTTCAAAGGGTGCATACATATATGACGGCCTGAATATCCGGAATTATACAGACCTGGACCCGAAAGACACGCTCAGAAAGAGGTTAGGTCTTGACCCGGAGAAATTTTACATAACCTTTGTGGGCTCGATCGTGAAGAGGAAAGGCCTGTCCTACCTGATAAGCGCCTTCAAGGCACTGCCGGATGAGAAGTTAAAACTGCTGATCATAGGCAAGGGAGACATGATGGAAACTTGCCGGAAACTTAGCGGGGGGGACTCCAGGGTAGAATTTCCGGGGTACAAAAGAAACGCCGTCGAGTACATAAAGAGCTCCGACCTTTTCATTCTGCCCTCTCTGTATGAGGGGCTCCCGAATGTGGTCATAGAGGCGATGGCTGTTGGCACGCCGGTCATCGCCACCAATGTGTTCGGAACGCCTGAGCTTATAGAGGACGGGAAAACCGGGGTCCTGGTCCCGCCGGCTGATACAGCCGCGCTCAAGCAGGCCATGCTGTGGCTGACAGGGGACAGCCGGGCCCGCGAAACCTTTGCCCGCGAGGCCCGGAAGAAAGCCGGGTATTTCAGCATCGGGAGAATGGCAAGAGATTACGAGGCGTTCTACAGCTCTTTGTTGAATACAAAAACAAGATCAGAATGAGTCACCCTGCGGCAAGCCGCAGGGTATCGAAGCCAAAGATTTTTAATGTCCTGTCCCTGACATTTCTTTACATTTGGCCGGCAATTTTATTTTTTGCAAGTTAACCCTAACGTTGCATTAAAGTCCGTCACACCGGCGAAAGCCGCTCCCTGGCCAGTGACATTGATTTTTGCCGGCCATAAGACAACGTCGCTGGATTCCCGCAACGACGGGAATCCCTCTTCGACTTTTACGGCAAGGAACGATTCCGCCTTTTTTTATTTGCAACCGGAATAAATCCGGCCGGTCTTTTTTAATCCTCATATTTTCCGGCCCTGTTTTTATTTGAACAAAAACCCGTTTCGCGTGTACAATATCTGCCATGAGGGGAATAATACTTGCCGGGGGAAGCGCCACACGGCTTTACCCCGCAACGATATGCCTGAACAAGCACCTGCTTCCCGTCTACAACAAGCCCATGATCTATTACCCCCTTTCGATCCTTATGCTTGCCGGCATAAGGGACATCCTGCTTATAACAGGCCCCAGGGACATCGAGAGCTTCAGGGGCATCTTCGGCACCGGGGAGCGTCTTGGGCTGAAATTCTCCTACGCGGTGCAGGAAAAGCCAAACGGCCTGGCAGAGGCCCTTATCATAGGGAAGGAGTTCAGCAGGGGGCAGGATGTCTGCCTTATCCTGGGCGACAACATCTTTTTTGGCCACGGCCTGCCCGCCCTTCTGAAAGAGACGGTGCGCGGGATGAAAAAGCAGGGCGGGGCCTACGTGTTTGCCTCAAACGTGCAGGACCCTGAAAGATACGGCATCGTGGAGTTCGATTCCAGGGGGGTGGCCATCTCCGTGGAGGAGAAGCCAAAAAAGCCAAAGTCCAACTGGGCCGTGACCGGCCTTTACTTCTTCGACAAAAACTGCTGCGAGATAGCGCAGGGGGTAAAGCCCTCCGGGCGCGGCGAGCTGGAGATAACCAGCGTGAATGAGGAATATCTGAAAAGGGGCGAGCTGCATGTAAACCCTATCGGCAGGGGTTTTGCCTGGTTTGATGCCGGCACCCATGATTCCTTCCTTGAGGCAAGCAAGTTCATAGCCACCATAGAGACCAGGACAGGCTACATGGTGGGCTGCATAGAGGAGATCGCCTTCTCCAGGGGCTGGATAAAGAAAGACGCCCTCCTAGAGATGGCCGAGACCCTTAAAAAGACCGAATACGGAAAATACCTCATCAAGGCGGCAAGGGGAGACTAGGCCCGCACACCTAGTGTGGTGTCTCGCAAATTACTATACATCACAGCTTCAAGCAGCTTTGGAAAAATCGCATGCTGCATTTATTTGAGTCGTCATTCCATCCATTAGATGATTTGGCCCGATAATTAAAAAGCGCCTTTTTTAGCCATTTTGAAAATATTCGGGTATAATTCAAAAATGCAAATTGAAAGGGGCAGGCCTTTTCATGCCCTTTACGTTTAAAAAACTTGCCATTCCGGATGTTGTCCTCATAGAGCCCCGAGTTTTCGGGGACGAAAGGGGTTTTTTTCTTGAGACCTACAAGCGCTCGGAGTTCCTTAAGGACGGGGGCATAGACCTGGAGCTTCTCCAGATCAACCATTCAAGGAGCAGGAAGGGGATATTAAGGGGGCTTCATTACCAGCTTGATCCCAGGGCGCAGGGGAAACTCGTGAGGGTCTCAAGGGGAGCCATATTCGATGTGGCGGTGGATATAAGAAAAGGTTCGCCTTATTTTGGCAAGTGGGTGGCGGCAGACCTCTCCTCCGCCAACATGGCCATGCTCTGGATACCGCCCGGTTTCGCGCACGGGTTTGCCACGCTGGAGGACGACACGGACGTCCTATATTGCGCGACTGATGAATATTCCCCCGGGCACGACAGGGGCATAATCTGGAACGACCCGGACATAGCCGTGAAATGGCCGCTTGAAAACCCGGTGGTGGCGGAAAAAGATGCAAGGCTGCCCTCACTGAAGGAGGCCGAGATAAATTTCACCTTTGGAGAAAGAAACCTGATGAATACAGCCGGGAGAGGAAAAATTTCATGAAAACGATTGTCACAGGCGCGGCCGGGTTCATAGGGAGCGCATTCACGCGCCTTGCGGTCAGCAGGGACGCCTTTTACCCGGTATGCATAGACGTCCTGAGCTACGCGGGAGACCCGGAGAGGCTGGAGCAGGTGAAGGGAACGGGGAAAATGTCCTTTTACCAGGCGGACATTGCAGACCGGAAGCGCCTTGAGGAGATATTCAGCGCGGAGAAACCCCAGGCGATCGTCCATTTTGCCGCCGAAACCCATGTGGACAGGAGCATCCTGGAGCCCGCCTCTTTCATAAAGGCAAATGTCATAGGCACGGAAAACCTGCTGGAGCTTGCGCTAAGGCACGGCATTGAAAAGTTCATACACATATCCACGGATGAGGTGTACGGGGAGCTTTCAGCCGGGGAGGAAAAGTTCAGGGAAGACAACTGCCTTCTTCCAAACTCCCCTTATTCCGCAAGCAAGGCCTCCGCGGACATGTTCGTCCGGGCCTTCAGGAAGACATACGGGCTGCCGGTGACCACCATCAGGCCTTCCAACAACTACGGCCCCTGGCAGTACCCTGAAAAGCTTATCCCCCTGGTAATAGCCAGGGCCCTCCGCGGCGAAAACATCCCGGTGTACGGCAAGGGGGAAAACATAAGGACCTGGCTTTTCGTGGAGGACTGCGCGGAGGCGGTCATGCGCATTCTGGAGGCGGGCGGGCAGGGAGAGACCTACAACATAGGCAGTAGCGAAGAGAAGATGAACAGGGACGTGATAGCCTCCATCCTCCGGCTCCTTGGCAGGGGGGAGGAGCTTATAACCTTTGTGCCGGACAGGCCCGGGCACGACTTCAGATACGCAGTGGACACCTCGAAGGTAGAGAGAGAGACAGGCTGGAGGCCGCTTGTACGCTTTGAGGAGGGCATCGAGCGCACGGTCCGGTGGTACAGTGAAAACAGCGGCTGGCTCTTTAAAAAGGAAGAGGAGGCAAGGACCTTTACCGGGCAGCTCAAAAAGCGGTTCGAGGAGATGAAAAGCGGAAAGGGTTTTTGTTTTTCTTCCTGATGCTGAAGGTTGCCCTTATAGGGCCAGGCGGGCAGCTTGGCTCCGAGATAACCGCCGCCAGGCCGGCCGATGTGGAGCTAATGCCGCTTGCCAGGGCCGCCCTGGACATTACGAGGCCCGGGGAGGCGGAGACCGTTTTGGCCGGGCTTCGCCCGGACGTTATCATAAACACCGCGGCCTACGTGAAGGTGGACGACGCGGAGGATGAGCCGCAGGAGGCCTTCAGGGTAAACGCCCTGGGGGTGAAGAACCTTGCCATGGCCGCAAGGAAAACAGGGGCGGTCCTTGTCCACATAAGCACGGACTACGTTTTCGACGGCGCAAAAAAACCCTCCCCCTATAACGAGGAGGACGCCCCAGACCCCCTGAACACCTACGGTATATCAAAGCACGCCGGGGAGCTTTATGCGGCAAACTTTACCGGCAGCCATTACATAGTGCGCCTTGCCAGCCTGTACGGCAGGGCCGGGGCAAGCGGCAAGGGTGGAAACTTTGTTTACACCATCATTGACAAGGCGAAAAAAGGCGAGCCCATGAGGATAGTGGACGACATACACATGTCTCCCACCAGCGCCGCGGACGCAGCCAGGGAGATATGGCGGCTCATAACCGAGGAGCGGCCCTTCGGGCTCTACCACGCCTCAAACGGAGGGGTGTGCAGCTGGTATGAGTTCGCGGTGAAGATAGCGGAGCTGGCGGGCCTCAAGGCCGATATCACCCCTGTTGCCCATACGGAATACAAAACGAAGGCTAGAAGACCGCTGTGGTCCCCGCTTGAAAGCGTAAGGGGCATAAGGCCAAGGGAATGGGAAGACGCGCTTAAGGATTTTATCGGTTCCATCTCCTAGTGTGGTGTTTCGGAAATAACCGTCATAAGTCTGTCATTTCCGGCCAGATTTATTATGATTGCGGATAAAAACGGGCGATTGTCCTTGAAAGATTGATTCCCGACGCGCTCCGCTTGCGGGAATGACAAAAAATTAATGCTAAAAACTTTTGAAACACCACACTAACTAGTGTATTGCGTCGTAAATCTCTTTACATTAGGAAGCTCCAGGAAATAAATCCGTTTTTTCGTCATTCCCGGGGTCTTAATCGGGAATCCAGTGACTTTGATTTTTTTTGCCGGCCATAAGACAACGTCGCTGGATTCCCGCTTACTGCATGGGGGAATGACGGCCAAAATACTCTAACAAATGTAAAGAAGCGTTGGACTCACTACACTAGAACCTATCTCAAAATTGATTTTGAAGCGAAAGAGAGAGGAAATCGTGGCAGACAAGGAAGCGAGGGGTAAGCGCCCGGAGGCGCAGCAGAGCTGCGTCGAGGACGATTTTCCCTTGATGACGCCGTATGTCTTGATTTCAGCCTCTTGCAGCCGGAAGCGATTCTGAGATAGGTTCCAGCCTTTTGCTTCTGAGATTTTTTTCCTTTTTTTCTGATAGACTTTGAAGCTATGGACGCCCAAGCCGGGGGAAAAGACCGGGTGGACCATAGCAGGGAGCACCTTGCCAACGAGCGCACATTGCTGGCCTGGACCAGGACCAGCATAGGGCTTATGGCGTTCGGGTTCGTGCTGGAGCGGTTTGCCTTTTTCATCCGGAGGCTTGTCCTGCTGGAAAAGATCGGACTTAAGGCCGCAGGCCGGGCCGCGGGAGGGTCCGGTTTGGCGGCGGGCGGACCGGCGTTTCATGCCTCCGGGTTTTCCGCCGTCCTTGGTATAGTGTTTGTGGTCTTCGGCATCCTCCTTGCCGTTTTTGCCTTCATAAGGTACAGGGAAGTGGAAAAAGAGATAGAGCAGCAGAGATACCATCCGAAGGCGGCCCTCAATATCGCGCTTACCGTTTTTGTCCTTGTCGCGGGGATATTTCTTCTGATAGACCTCATAAAGAGCGTCTGACGGGCGGCGGCAGGGCCGTTCATTCAGATCAAAATGTCTTGACCGGCTTCAGACGGTCCGCGTACTGTGTGTCCTCATGCTGAAGGGAGACCCCAACCTGGTATATTCCCATATCCGCCATGATGGCCTGCCACATTATCTTGCCTTTTTTGGGGCCGCTCCAGTGCGCGCAGCGGATCTCTATCCTGGAGCATTCACTTAAGTTCTTTTCGGTGTAAAAGCGTAGCCCGGCTTCGCTTATGTCCGCGGAAACGCCGTCCACCGACATGCTTAAGTTCTCGTCTTCCTTGAACCGGCACAGGCATTTCAAAGGGATGGCCAGACATGTCCTTGGATGGCTCCTTCTATCTTCCATGGACTACCCCGCAAAAAATGAAAATCGGTTTTTTGTGCCAATCAATCAAAAGAGCCTGTTCGCACTTAAAGATGGGTCAGGTAAAAACAACAAAACAAAAACCCCAATTAAAAAACAGCCGCCGGGATCACTTTAAGCCGGAAAAATCTTCAGCTTTAAAGGAAAATGGAAAGAAAGAAAAAACTCAAAACAAAAAATAAAAAACTTCTTTATCTAAGTTTCGCATTTTTTGGGCTCATTTCAAGTCTTTTTCTTTTTCGGGGCCGGCGGGCAGCCGGAAATAAAACACCGAGCCGAGGCCCTCCTCCGATTCCGCCCAGATGTTTCCGCCAAGGCGCTCGACTATCCGTTTGCATATGGCAAGGCCGATTCCGGCTCCGGGGTGCTCCGTGCCGCCCTTGATGCGGTGGAAAATGTCGAATATCCCCTCCCTTGCCTGAGCGGGGATGCCCATGCCGTTGTCCTGCACGGAAAAGAGCCAGAAATCCTTTCCGGTCCCGGGGTCCGTCTGCCTTTCCGCCCGGACGTGCACGCGAGGCGGTTGGCTGCCCCGGAATTTTATCGCGTTTCCGACCAGGTTCTGGAAGACATGCGGCAGTTGCGAGGGGTCAGTATCGAGGACCGGCAGGGGGCCGCGGGTCACGACCGCGCCGCTTTCCCTTATCTGGCCGGCCAGGTTGGCCAGCGCTGAATCCAGGGCAAGAGAGCTGTCCATCCTTTTTAGCCTGAGCTCCACAGTTCCCGTCCTTGAGTACGCGAGAAGCCCCCTTATGAATTTTTGCATCCGCATTGTGCTTTCCACCGCGTCGGCCAGGAATTTTTCTTCTTCCGCTTTCAGTTTTCCCCGGAAATGCCTGTGAAACAGCTTCAGATTGCTGGCGATCGAAAGCAGGGGCTCCTGGAGGTCGTGAGAGGCCATATAGGCAAACTGCTCCAGTCCGCGGTTGCTGCTTTCGAGCTCTTCCGAATATTTTTTAAGCTTTTCGTTGGCCTCCCGCAGCCGGGCGGTGCGCTCCCGGACAAGTTCTTCAAGGTGTGCATGGGAGCGCTCAAGCTCCTCTTCGGCCTTCCTGCGGGCGGTTATGTCCAGGAACATGGCTATGTAACCTATTACATTTCCGCGGGAGCCGAAAATGGCCGAGGTTGAAAGGCTCAGGTCCACGGAGGAGCCGTCTTTTTTCCTGCGCCTTATCTCAAGACCGGTCACCGGCCCCTGCATCGCAAGCTGCCTTATCTTGTCGAACTCCTCCATGCTTTCTGCAGGGACGATCGGGTTGATGCGGCCAAGCGCCTCTGTGGACTTCCATCCGAATGTGAGCTCGGCCGCCTTGTTCCACATAAGGACTTTTCCATCGGCATCCAGGTTCATGATGGCAACCGGAGAGGACTCGATCAGGGCG
>JAKAJM010000024.1 GCA_021813765.1 Nitrospirota bacterium | reverse complement strand
TCAGGGTATAATCTCCCTATCCAGACCAGAGGCCCCGGGAAAGGAGGCAGGCAAGCAAGTGGGGCTTTACCGCAGAGGTAAAATTTACTGGTACAGCATCACCTATCAGGGTAAGCGATTTCAGGAATCCCTGACGACGGACAACAAAAAGCTTGCTGAAAAACTGTATGCAAAGGTTTTCTCCGAGATCGTCGAAGGCAGATACTATGAGACAGCCAAGGCAAAGTCCGTCAAATTCGAGGACATGGTAGCCAAGTATCTTCAGGAGCATGCCCACTCAAGAGACGCTAGGACAACCAAAATCCTTCTGGCGTCATTTGAGGGGCGCACCCTCTCTCAGATAACGACCAGGGCCGTTTCGGAGCACAGGCAGAAACGCCTTCAGAAGGTAAAACCCGCTACGGTTTATCAGGAGCTTGCCCTGCTCAGGCGGATGTTCAATGTCGCCATCAGGGAATGGGAGTGGCTCAGGGACAACCCTGTAAGCAGGCTGTCTTTCTCCGTAGGCAACAGAAACGCGAGGGACAGATGGCTTACCCTGGAAGAGGAAAAAAGACTTTTGGAGTCCGCCACGAACCCTCACTGGTTGAGGAGTTTGATCATGGTTGCCTTGCATACGGGCATGAGGAGGGGCGAAATCCTCGACCTCAAGTGGCCGTCCGTGGATTTTTTAAGAAGGACCATTGCGATCCTCAAGTCCAAGAACGGCGAGAAAAGGACGATCCCGATGTCCAACACTCTTTACGCCCTCTTTAAGGGCATGAAGATAAGGGACTTCTCCGGAAGGGTCTTCCCCATATCCGGAAGCAGCCTGAGACAGGCCTTCGACAAAACCACCGCAAAGGCGGGGCTTGAGGATTTCAATTTCCACGACCTCAGGCACACCTTTGCCACAAGGCTTGTCCAAAACGGAGTGGACTTGTACAAGGTCAAGGAGCTGCTCGGTCATAAGGCGATAATCATGACCATGAGATACGCTCATCACTACCCTGAAAGTCTCAGATCGAGCGTGGAAATTCTTGATGTCTGCTACAATTCTGCTACAGTCGGGGTTTCTTCCGTTGACGGGAATCCGAAAAATCCTTTAAAATCAACCATGCCGGAGTGGCGGAATTGGTAGACGCAAGGGACTTAAAATCCCTCGGGGGCAACCCCGCACGGGTTCGAATCCCGTCTCCGGCATTCTTACTTTTCAATTGTTTCAAATAGTTACCGGCCTTTTTCGGAACTAACCCGAAAGTGTCAAAATTGGGTGCCTCCTGCACCCAAAATGCACCCAATTTAGGGAAAGTGATTTCTGGTTATCGGGGACTCGACGTTGGATACTGGATGTAAAAATTACGAATTTTCATAATGCTAATTTTAAACGAACAGGCAAAAAGCCGCCTCAGCAAAAAAATTGAAAAATCAAAAATCCCGTTGACATGCAGAGACTGCTTTGATAGATAAAAAGTAGGATTTTTTCTTTTCCATTCCGGTTCGGACAGTCACGGACCTTCACAGATCTCCAAAAAACTTACACCCATGCGGTCGGTAAAAAAACGAAAATTTTTCAGGCGGGAAGGTCTGAAGCGGGCGGAGCGCTGTAAAAACAAAAAAACCACAAAAAAAGGAGACGGGAAAATGAGAACAAGAGTCTTCATCGTAATGGTGCTTGTTTTCGCTCTGGCGTTTTTTGCGGGCGTGATTACAAGCATGGCCCAGGGCACACCTGTTCAGTCAAGAGCGTCCAATATGCTTTTTGCCCAGATGGCTCCAGGCGGGATGTCCAATGTCCCTGGAGGGACGGCGTATCCGCCCACGCTTAGAGATAACAAGTCTACGGAATTTGCCGCCTCCCGCCAGTCCGACGCCCAGTCCGTATGCGACGAGGTAGCCTCCGCCAATAACAGGAGCTCATGCACCGCCCAAAAAGGCACCGGCCGGGGCATGTGGTATTGCGAATGCCAGTGAATTCATGAAGGCGTTTTTTTTGCAAGGGCGGGTCTTTCTCCTTTTAAAAAAATCCCTCCTTGCAAATCAAAAATCAAAAAGCAAAAAAACATAAAAAAGCGCCGCCCCATCATGCCAGGTCCGCCAATTCCTGCACCGCCAGCATGGGAAATAAAAAAATCCCCCGCGAAAACGGGGGATTTTGATTTTTCAAAAATTTTGCCGGTTTGAAGGATGACTCAGGCCGGTTTGCCGGCGGCTTCCACGGGCTTTGTCTCTTTTTTCTTTCTGCCCCTTTTTGCGGGCCCGGCTCCGGGTGTGGCCTTTGTCTTCTTTCTGCCCCGCCTGGCGGCCGACGGCTTTCTGCCCTTTCTTGCGCCCTTGAGAGGCGCCCCTTCCCCGAGGACACCTTTTCTGATGTCGTTCAGAAAGTTCTCAAGGCTCTTGTTGCGAGTTTCCTCAGGGATCAGGCTTATCAGATGTTTAAGCTGCTCGGAGAGCTTTCCGGTAAGCTCCCGGATATCTGCAACCCGCTTTTCGCCCTGCTTTTTTATCAGGTCTATTATGTCAGGCATCGTGTCCTCCAAAGAAAAATTTACTGAAAATACTATATGTTTTTTGGGATTGACTGTCAAGAAAACAGGCATGGCATTTTATTGAGACCTGTCTTCCGAAAGCAATTGGAATTGAAAGGAAAAACATGGTGGGCGATGAGGGTTTCGAACCCACGGCCTCTGCCGTGTGAAGGCAGCGCTCTCCCGCTGAGCTAATCGCCCTGAGATTAAAATTCTAATTGCTTTAAGGTCTTCGTGTCAATAATTTCGTTCAGGCCCTTGCGTAAGCCAAAAAGAAGGAGGCGGCATTTTTGCCGCCTCCCTCTTTTTCAGACGCTTCATTTTTCAAACGGCGGAGTTTTTTGAGATCATCTTTTCAAGCGCGGCCGGGTCCGCCGCCGCCTCCAGGCACCTGCCAGGCAAGCACGGGGTAACCCTGCCCTTTGAAGCGTCCCTGCCGTAAGATATTATCTTGTTTGGCCTGTAAGTGTTTCTGGCTGCGGCGGCAAGCGGGCTTTTTTCCGCATCAGCCTCCACGTTCAGGACCATATAATTGTAAAACCCGTCAAGCGCGCAGAAATAGGATCCTGCATGGATGCCAAGCCCCTTTGCCCTGTTCGCAAACGCCATCAGGGAGTCTTTGGCAACCTTCATGTAGCCGTCATTTCCCGTAATGGCCGAAAGCCTGATGAAATGCCAGATGAGCTGCGCGTTGGCAGAGGGATGAGGGATGTCCTCCACGTTCTTGAACCTCAAGCCGACAACCTCCTGCCTGCTGTCGAAAAATCCTCCCGCCTGCCCGTCCAGGGAAAAATCCTTCTGAAGCGCCAGGGCAAGCCCCTCAGCCTTTTCAAGGAACTCCGCCTGCCCGGTAGTCTCGTAGGCGTCCAGAAGGGCCCCCGTCATATGGGCGTAGTCGTCCAGCACGCCTGGCACGTCACCGCTTCTGTAAAGCACCCCCCCCCTCAGGTTTTCCTTCAGTATCCGGTTCAAGGAAAGCAGGGCGAAATCCTTCAGGTAGGCATCCCCCAAAAGCCTCCAGGCGGAAAGGTATGCGGAGATGAAAAGGCCGTTCACGGAAGGATAGAGGGTCGTGTCCACGAAGGGCGTCTGCCTGCCGGAGCGGCTGGCAAGCAGCTTGCCCTTCGCGCTTTCAATAAGCGCCCTCACCCGCTCTGCATCGAGCCCCGTTTCCCGGGCTATCTCACCGGCCTCCCTGGCAATGAAAAGCACGTATTTCCTTTCCCCGCCATGCTGCATGGCCCCGTTTTCATGAAGGAAATGCAGGGATGCAACCGCAAGCTCTTCCCCCTCAAGCACGCTTTTGAAGTCTTGCTCCGTCCAGGTGAAATAGCCGCCCTCGTCCTCCGGCGTTATGTCCGCGTCCTGGCTTGAATAGAAACCTCCCTGCGGGCCGGAAAGCACGCTCCTTGCGAAGTCTATTATCCCCAGCGCCGTCTTCTTAAACAACGGCTCCCCAAAGAGGTAAAACCCCTCCACGTAATTTACAAGCAGCCATGCGTTGTCTTCCGCCATCTTCTCAAAATGCGGGACGGTCCATGAGGCGTCGGTGGAATACCTGTGGAACCCGCCGCCAAGCTGGTCATAGACGCCCCCCGTTGCCATGCTCATGAGCGTCCTTCTTACCGCATCGCCAAGCGACTGGCTTTTTTCCATAAAATACCGGCCCGCCAGGAACCGTATGGCCCCCGGCATGGGGAATTTCGGGTATTTGCCAAAGCCGCCGTTTTGAGGGTCAAACTCCTTGAGCATGTCCATCTCCGCGTCCTCAAGGCGGGAGGCGCTGATTTTTTCCTCGCCGGCCTCCGCTTCGGGCTGCTCCAGCCTTGAAAGAAGCCCGCGCCTCAGGTGCTCCATGACGCGCTCCGAATACTCGTGGGCCTTCTCCTTGTTCTGGGAATAGAACTGGGCCACCTCCGCAAGCACCTTCTTGAAACCGGGCCTGTCCATGGAATCGGCGGGGGGAAAGTATGTGCCGCCGTAAAACGGCTTGCCCTCCGGTGTAAGGAAGATGCTGAGCGGCCAGCCGCCGCCGTGCCCCATTGCGGCAAGGGCCTCCTGGTACCGCCTGTCTATATCGGGGCGGAGGTCCCGGTCTATTTTTATACAGACAAAATCCCTGTTGAGCATATCAGCCACCTCAGGGTCCTCGAAGCTCTCGGCGGCCTGCACATGGCACCAGTGGCACCATCCGGCCCCTGAGCTGAGGAACACGGCCTTGCCCTCCTGCTTCGCCTTCATGAAGGCCTCCTCGCAGTAGGGCATCCAGTTTATCTTCTGCCTTGCGGCCTTCCGCAGGTAAGGGCTTTTCTCGTCCGCCAGCTTTTTCATCTCTCTCGTCCTCCCTTTTCAATTGATTATAACATCCGCGTTCCCGCCTCCAATCGCGTTTTCCGTACCCTTTTTTCAGTAACGGTAACAGTTTGAAAAAAATCCAGTTTGGCCCGGAAATACTAAGAACATCGCTAATAAAGCTTCACGGTTGTCATTCCCGCAAGCGAAGCGCGCCGGGAATCCTTCCTGAAAGCGGAGAAAGATTCCGGACAAGCCGGAATGACAGATAACGGCTGAATGAGGCTTTCCTAATGGTCGTCTTAGTAACTTGAAAGTTCTGTCATTCCGGCCGGATTTATTCTGGCTGCAAATAAAAACGGGCGGAATCGGCCTTAAAAGACAGGATTCCCGGCTCGCTTCGCTTGCGGGAATGACAAATAATTTTGCCGGAAACTTTTTTTTGGGATGCGATACTGCAACCCTTTTTCTTCTATTTGACCTCCCCTGCCCGTTTATGCTTAAATACTCCAAGCACCTTTAATTTAACCCCGAGAGGTTAACAAGGTAGGAGAGCGCGTGAAAAAGCGGACAATAAAACCTTGCCAAGCGGACCTTCCCACGGGGGAAGGTTTTTTTATGCCATCTGATACAAAAAACCGGGGACCCGAAACGGAAGAAAACTGAAACATGACAAAACAGCTCCTTGACAGCAAAGAGATAGAGCGGACGCTCACCAGGATAAGCCATGAGATCATCGAGAGGAACAAGGGGACGGAGGGGCTCTGCCTCGTAGGCATACAGCGGGGCGGCGTGCACCTGGCGGAAAGGATCGCAAAGAAGATAAAGAACACTGAAGGGGCCGATATACCCGTGGGCTCGCTGGACATATCCTTTTACAGGGACGACTTCAGGATCCGCCAGCCCTCCGTGGTGAGCCGCACGGACATGCCCTTCGACGTGGAAGGCAAGAAGGTCGTTATAGTGGACGATGTCTTTTTCACGGGGCGTTCCATCAGGGCCGCCATGGACGCCATCATGGACATGGGCAGGCCCGCTCTCGTGCAGCTTGCCGTCCTCGTTGACCGCGGCCACAGGGAGCTGCCCATAAGGGCCGACTACGCGGGCAAGAACATCCCCACCTCAAGGGGCGAGCGTGTGGAAGTGTTGCTTGAGGAAGACGGCCATGCGGACAGCGTCCTGCTGGTGCCGGAGGAAGAGGCGAAAGACAGGGACAAAAACAACAGGCCCGGAGGTGAAAAATAGGATGGCTGGCGCAAGCGGCAGGCATCTTCTTGGCATAAAGGAGCTTTCAGCCCAGGATATAATGCTGTACCTGAACTCCGCCGGGTCTTTCAAGGACATCCTGAAAAGGGACATAAAAAAGGTCCCGGCGCTCAGGGGCAGAACGGTCGTTAACCTGTTCCTGGAGCCCTCCACGCGCACGCGGACCTCTTTCGAGCTTGCAGCAAAAAGGCTGAGCACGGACGTGATAAACTTTTCCGCCCCTTCTAGCAGCATCCTTAAAGGCGAGAGCCTTCTGGACACCGCCCTCACCGTGGAGGCCCTGGGAGCGGACATAATAATAATCAGGCACTCGTCCTCCGGCACCCCCCACATGCTCTCCAGGCACCTGAAGGCGCACCTCATAAACGCCGGGGACGGGACGAACGAGCACCCCACGCAGGCCCTTCTGGACGCCTTTACCATAAAGGAGAAAAAAGGCGGGTTCGAGGGGCTGAAGGTGGCCATAGTGGGGGACATAATCCACAGCAGGGTGGCCAAATCCAACGTCTACTGCCTGAAGAAGCTTGGCGCGGACATACGGCTTGTAGGCCCGGCAACGCTCCTGCCAGAGGAGTTCAGGGAGCTTGGGGTAAGCACCACAAGCAGCATGGATGAAGGCCTGGACGGGGCGGACGTGATAATGATGCTAAGGCTCCAGCTTGAAAGGCAGGGGAAAGGGTTTTTCCCGACGACGGCTGAATACTTCAGGCAATGGGGGCTGTCAAAGAGAAGGCTTGAGGCGGCAAAGCCGGATGCCATAGTGATGCACCCCGGGCCCATGAACCGCGGGATAGAGATAGCCTCCGCGGTGGCCGACGGGGATAATTCCGTGATACTGGAGCAGGTGACCAACGGCCTGGCGGTAAGAATGGCGGTCATGTACCACCTGGATGAGAGGAAAGAGCAATGAGGATACTCGTAACCGGCGGCCATGTCATAGACCCCTCCCAGGAGTTTGCGGGCAGGGCCGACATACTTATCGAAGACGGGCAGGTAAAGACTTTCGCAAGGGACAAAAAACTCAAAAACAACCTCACCGGGCCCCAGGACCGTGTGATAGATGCCGCCGGGATGTGGGTGGTCCCCGGGCTGATAGACATGCACACGCACCTTCGGGAGCCTGGCTACGAGAACAAGGAGACGATAAGGACGGGCTCCATGGCGGCCCTGAGCGGAGGGTTCACTACGGTCTGTGCCATGCCAAACACAAACCCTGTGAACGACAACCCCGGCGTGACGGAGTTCATCCTTAAGAAGGCCAGGGCCGAGGGCAACGCGAGGGTGCTGCCGATAGGGGCGGTTACGAAAGGACAGATGGGCGAGGAGCTTGCGCCTCTCTACATGATGCGGGAGGCTGGCTGCGTGGCCTTTTCGGACGACGGCAGGCCGGTTGCCAACCCCCTTATCATGAGAAGGGCGCTTGAGTACGCAAAGGGGCTGGACGCGCTCATAATCTCGCACGCGGAAGACCCTCTCCTGTCAGACGGTGGCGTCATGAACGAGGGCCTTCTGTCTGCCACCATGGGGCTAAAAGGCTCGCCGGCGGTGGCCGAAGAGGTGATGATATACAGGGACATCGCCCTCTCGGAGCTTACCGGCGGGAGGGTGCACATAGCGCATGTGTCCACGCTTGGCGGGGTAAGGGTGATAAGGCAGGCGAAGGAGCGCGGCGTGGCCGTGACCGCGGAGACCTGCCCGCACTACTTCAGCCTCACGCAGGAGGCGGTGAGCGGCTTTAACACGCACGCCAGGGTGAACCCTCCGTTAAGAACACAAAGAGACGTGGAGGCCATTAAGGAAGGGCTGAGGGACGGCACGATAGACATCATAGCCACAGACCACGCGCCGCACGGGCGGGCGGAAAAGATATCCAGGCAGTTTGACGACGCCCCGCCTGGCATATCGGGGCTTGAGGCGGCGGTCCCGTTGTCCATGGCCCTTGTCGGGCAGGGCGTGCTTTCTGAGATGGAGCTTGTCCGCAAACTCACCCAAAGCCCCGCAAAGGCGCTAAGGATAGAAGGCGGCACGCTCAGGGAAGGCAGCCCCGCGGAACTTGCGGTCATAGACCCGCAGAGGCGGTTCGTGCTCAAGGCAGAGGGCTTCATATCGCTTGGCAAGAACACCCCCTTTGACGGCATGGAGATGAAAGGGGCGGTCGTTGCGACCGTCTTTGGCGGCAGGATAATGGAATGGCAGAGGGCATGATGGGAAAAAACAGAAAGAGCGAAAAGGCCCTGCTTGTCCTCAGGGACGGCCTGGTTTTTGAGGGCAGGTCTTTTGGCGCTCCTGGCCAGGCCATAGGAGAGGTTGTCTTCAACACCTCCATGACAGGATACCAGGAGATACTGACGGACCCGTCCTACAAGGGGCAGATAGTGACGATGACCTATCCCCAGATAGGCAATTACGGCGTGAACATGGAGGACGCGGAGTCCGAAAAACCCTATGCCCAGGGGTTCATAGTGAAGGAATACATGCCCATGAGGAGCAACTGGCGCTCCCATGCCCCGCTTGGGGAATACCTGAAGGAAAACGGCATAACCGCCATAGAGGGGATAGACACGAGGGCGCTTACGCGCCACCTGCGGGAAAAAGGAGCGCAGACCGGGATAATCTCCACAACGGAGCTGGACCCGGCAAAGCTGCTTGAGAAGGCCCGCGCCTACCCCTCCATAGACGCCTTCGATTTCGTGAAAGAGGTCTCCACAAAGGAGCCCTACACCTGGCGGCAGGACCTCTGGCGCTGGCCCGAGGGGCTGGCGTACGCAAAGGAGGAAGGCGCCAAAAGGAAAAAAATAATAGCATACGATTTCGGCATAAAGTTCAACATCCTGAGGAGCCTTGTGGCCTCGGGCTTCGACGTTGCGGTCGTGCCGGCCCTCACCCCGGCCGAGGAGGTCCTTGAGATGGGCCCTGACGGCGTGCTTTTAAGCAACGGCCCGGGAGACCCCAGGACCACTACCTACGCCGTACAGAGCGCCAGAAAGCTGATAGGCAAAAAGCCTGTGCTTGGCATATGCCTGGGCCACCAGATACTTGGCATCGCAATGGGCGGAGAGGTCTACAAGCTCAAGTTCGGGCATCACGGCGGAAACCACCCGGTGATGGACCTTGAGAGCGGGAAGGTGGAGATAACCTCCCAGAACCACAATTACTGTGTGGACATCAAGACCATGAAAGGGGCCGTGCGGCTTACGCACAAAAACCTCTACGACGGGACCGAAGAGGGGATGGAACACACGGAGCTGCCAGTCATCTCCGTGCAGCACCATCCGGAGGCCGGCCCCGGCCCAAATGACGCCTCGCACATATTCAGGCGCTTCAGGAGGCTGCTTGGCCAATGACGGCAGCCGCCAGGGATTTTTTTGACCTTGCCGTTAGTGAAACGGAGCTCAGGTTCAAAACCGCGTCCTACAAGGCGGATAAGGGCAGCGTGCTTTCGCCTTTGATATACAGCCACGACCTTTCGGCGATGCTTGCCTCGGCGGTCCCGGCGGCGGCCGCCTTTGTGCTTCTGGGCGGCGCGGGGGCGGCGCGCTACGGCGCCGCGGTTGCGGCCTATGCCGCGGGGTTTTACATCTTCAGGGCATTCGTCTTCAAAAAAAGATACCTCACGCTGGACATGGAAAAAAAAACGGGCATTGCCCTTCTGAGCGTGCCATTCAAGGAGAAAAAGAGTTTCGGGATCGAGGAGATAGAAAAGGTGGAGGCGGAGAAGTCCGCCTTTGTGCCCGAAAACCCGGAGGGCCTGAAGCGGGTGGAGGAAATAGCTCTGCACCACCACACGGTGCTGCCGGAGCTTGACAAGCCCGTGGAGTTCTACAGCGTGCGCGTACAGCTTAAAGGCGGGCAGGGTTTTCTCATCTACTCCGGCAGGGAAGCAGGGGCCGCAGCGGACATAACTTTAAAAATAAAGGAATTCCTCGGAATATAAAAAAATGCCCAAAAGAACGGACATAGAGAAGATACTCATCATAGGCTCCGGCCCGATAGTGATCGGCCAGGCATGCGAATTCGATTACTCCGGCACGCAGGCCTGCAAGGCCCTCAAGGAGGAAGGCTACAAGGTGGTGCTGGTAAACTCAAACCCTGCCACCATCATGACGGACCCCGAGATAGCCGACGCGACCTACATAGAGCCGCTTACCGCCGAGGTTCTTGAAAAGATACTGGAGAAGGAAAGGCCGCAGGCCATCCTGCCCACGATGGGGGGGCAGACCGCCCTTAACCTTGCGGTGGAGATATCCGAAAAAGGGATACTGGACAGGCTTGGAATAGAGCTGATAGGCGCAAGGCTGGGCTCGATAAAAAAGGCCGAGGACAGGGAGCTTTTCCGCACGGCCATGAAGAAAATCGGGCTTGAGGTGCCCAAAAGCGCCATAGTGTTCAGCGTTGAAGAGGGGATGAGGCAGATCGAGCACATAGGGTTCCCGGCCATTCTGCGCCCGGCCTTCACGCTTGGGGGCACAGGCGGGGGCATCGCCTACAACAAGGAGGAATACGAGGAGCTCCTGGACAAGGGGCTAAAGCTCTCCCTCAACCACCAGGTGCTGGTGGAGGAATCCGCCCTCGGCTGGAAGGAGTATGAGCTTGAGGTGATGAGGGACATGCACGACAACGTGGTCATCATCTGCTCCATAGAGAACCTGGACCCGATGGGCGTGCACACTGGCGACTCCATAACAGTCGCCCCGGCCCAGACCCTGACCGACAAGGAATACCAGCGGATGCGCGACGCCTCCATCGCGATAATAAGGGAGATAGGGGTGGACACAGGGGGCAGCAACATCCAGTTCGCCCTGCACCCGGAAACCGGCCGGATGACTGTCATCGAGATGAACCCGAGGGTGTCGAGGAGCTCGGCCCTTGCCAGCAAGGCAACCGGCTTTTCCATAGCGAAGATAGCGGCCAAGCTTGCCGTGGGCCTGTCGCTGAACGAGATACCAAACAGCATAACCAGGGAGACGCCAGCCTCCTTCGAGCCGGCCATAGACTACGTGGTGACAAAAATACCGCGCTTCGCCTTCGAAAAATTCCCGGAGGCGGACTCCACCCTTACCACCCAGATGAAGTCGGTGGGCGAGGTCATGGCCATCGGGCGGACCTTCAAGGAGTCCCTGCAGAAGGCCATCAGGAGCCTTGAAACGGACAGTTTCGGGTTTGAGCCCGTACAGGCGGACGATGAGGAGCTCCTTGTCTCCGCGCTTAAAAAGCCGAACCCCTCAAGGCTCTGGGCGGTGGGCCAGGCGCTGAGGCAGGGCTGGAGCACACAGAGGATACATGAGCTTTCGATGATAGACCCATGGTTCATCGAAAACATCAGGCAGATAATCGAGGCCGAGGCGGCCGTGGCGGAGCTGGCCCCTGCCGATGCTCTTGATAAAGACGCCCTCCATGAGCTTAAGGGGATGGGCTTTTCCGACAGGCGCATCGGGGCGCTTTTGAAACTGCCAGAGGACGGGATAAGAAAGGCCAGGAACGCTTACGGGATGAGGGCGGTCTACAAGATGGTGGACACCTGCGCCGCGGAGTTCAAGGCCTTCACGCCATATTTTTATTCCACTTATGAAAAGCCTTTCTACACTGTCTTTGAAGGCGGGCGGGAAAAGACAGATGCCGCTGAATGCGAAGCGGCCCCGGACGGCAAGAAGAAGGTGATGATACTTGGCTCCGGCCCGAACCGCATAGGCCAGGGCATAGAGTTCGACTACTGCTGCGTCCATGCGGTCTTTGCGCTGAAGGAGCTTGGGTATGAGACCATCATGGTGAACTGCAACCCGGAGACGGTGAGCACGGATTACGACACGGCGGACAGGCTTTATTTCGAGCCCCTCACGATAGAGGACGTCCTTAACATCATAGAGGTGGAGAGGCCGGAGGGCGTTATAGTGCAGTTTGGCGGGCAGACCCCGCTTAAGCTGGCCATCCCGCTTGAGCGCGAAGGGGTAAGGATACTGGGCACAAGCCCGGATGCGATCGACAGGGCGGAAGACAGGAAGCGCTTCAAGGAGCTGCTTGAAAAACTGGGCCTGCGGCAGCCCCAAAGCGGCACGGCATATTCCGTCCAGGAGGCGCTTGCCGCGGCCCGAGGCATAGGGTACCCCGTCATGGTGCGGCCTTCCTACGTGCTTGGCGGGCGCGCCATGGAGATAGTCTATGACGACGCGGCGCTCACAAGCTACATGGAGAGGGCCACGAAGGCCTCCCCTGATCACCCGGTGCTCATAGACAAATACCTGGAGGACGCGGTGGAGGTGGATGTTGACGCCGTATCCGACGGCAGGATGGTTTACATAGGCGGCGTAATGGAGCACATAGAGGAGGCCGGCATCCATTCCGGGGACTCTGCCTGCTCGCTGCCGCCCTACTCCCTGGCCCCGGAGATAGTGGAGGAGATAAAAAGGCAGACGCGCGCGCTTGCGCTTGAGCTTGAGGTCATAGGTCTCATGAACGTGCAGTTTGCGATAAAGGGCCGCGATATATACATACTGGAAGTAAACCCGCGCGCCTCCAGGACGGTGCCTTTCGTGAGCAAGGCCACTGGCGTGCCCCTTGCGAAGGTCGCAGCGAAGGTGATGGCCGGCGCTTCCCTCGGGGAGCTTGTGCCGGAGCGTGAGCTGACACTGGGCCACATAGCGGTTAAAGAGGCTGTGTTCCCGTTTGACCGCTTCCCCGGTGTTGACACCATCCTTGGGCCCGAGATGAAATCCACGGGCGAGGTGATGGGGATAGACATCAATTTCGGCCTTGCCTACGCCAAGGCGCAGACCGCCACTAGAAACGTGGCGCCCTCCTCCGGCAAGATATTCTTCAGCCTCAGGGACAAGGACAAACCGGCATCGGTGGATCTGGCCAGAAGGCTCATCGGGATGGGTTTTGGGATCGTGGCCACTGGAGGGACGGCCAGGCATCTTGCCAGTCATGGCCTGCCCGTGGAAACCGTGATGAAGCTCTCCGAGGGCAGGCCCAACGTCGTGGACCTGATAAAAAACGGGGAGCTGGGCTTTATCGTAAACACCATAAGCGACGCCAGGGCCCACAAGGACTCCTATTACATCAGGAGAAGCGCCCTTCAATACAGGGTGCCCTACACCACCACCATTTCGGGGGCAGGGGCCGTGGTTGAAGCGATAGAAAGCCTCCGCAGAGGGGAGTTCTCCATAAAGCCCATCCAGGAATATAACCGGTAAAAAAGCAAAAACCGGTCCGGCACGCCGGGAGGAGATCATAAGCATGCTCAAGGCAGCCGGAGCGAGATGAACGGAAAAAAATTTACCGGTGGCGCAAAGTGGATGAGAATTTCAAATTTTTTTAAAAAAATTTTAAGACAACGCCGCTGCCGCCGGTTTAAAGAGGGAGATATCATTTACGTCCCGACGGAACTTTTTGTGGGTCATGCCAGAGACGATTTTCACGGGGGCCGCGCAACTATAAATAAAATTGGCAAAGACCGTTCTTGGGCCTATGCAGAGGTAAAGGAAAATCCCGGGGCATGCTATTCCTTGGATTACCTCCTGGAAAATCAAAAGAAATGGCGGAAGGAATATGGAGATACCGTGGCGCACCCTGTCCCTGATTTTTCGCCCGAGTTCAATGAAGATTAGAATGATCAAACCCCGAAAGACAAATGGGCTCATGAAGACTAAAAGAATGGCTGTTAATGAAAAGCTTAAAAGAATGAGATGAGATCGGCTCTTGCCAAGTTTTACATATGGGGAGGATACCTTATGAAAAAAACAATTGTCGCGGTATTTTTTGCCGTGCTTCTTCTTGCCGGTTACGCATATGCCGGAAAATTCAAAGATAACGGCAATGGAACGGTAACGGACAAAAAGACCGGGCTTATATGGCAGAAGCATGACGACGGCCATATCTACAACTGGTTTGAGGCTGCAGGCGTCCGCGACGCAAGGTTCAACCCAGCCCAAAAAAGCGTCTGCGGCGACCTCAAGCTTGGCGGCCATAAAGACTGGAGATTGCCCACAAAGGATGAATTGCTTTGCATAGTTGACACTTCAGTGCCAGCGCCTGGTCCAACGATAGATGTGGCGTATTTCCCTGACACCAGGCCTTCAGTCTATTGGTCCTCTTCCACGAACGGTACTGGCGCGGCATATGGGGTGGTCTTTCGGGATGGGAACCTGTTCATAGGCAGCAAGGGATATAACAGTTGGCATGTCCGGTGCGTGCGCGGCGGCAGGCGATGAAAGGGTATTGGCAGACGGGCACGCTTTATGAGCTTCCCATCCTGGGCGTAATACTTATGCTCGCGGGGATTTTTCTTTCCCCTCGCCACCACGATTTTCTGGCCCTCGTAGTGTTAGACCTTTTTGTTTTATTTCTGCCTTCCCTCATGGACCGCATGAACCGGATGAAATCAGAAGCTGAAAAAAAACGCCTGATCGAAAAATGTGCAAAAGAGTTAAAAAAGAGCGGACTTTCGCACGGCCTGGCGCTGCACGGTGACCGCAGCGCCGGGGTGGCCGTTTTCGACTCCACGGCAAAGCGGGTGGCAATCACCTTGCCGGAAGGCCCGATCGAGATTTCGATATAAAAGACTTGGGAGGTATCACGCTGCCGGAGCATAAAGAAGTCCGTTTGCCTCAGGAATTCCCTAAAAGCGTGTTTCCGTTTTGTGACCCGCGTCATATCCGGGAGCCCGCCGGACTTCATATAATCAACCACTAACCGGTGAGGCACTCTTTGAAACCGGTTTCTTGAAAGGCTGGAATGGACGACCCCGCAAAAGAACTCTTTGAAAGAGGGCTTGAACGGCTCAAAAGGGGCGAGATGCTCATGGCGCTCCCTTTCTTCGAAAAATCCTTCGGATTGGACCCCTCAAACAACGTCTGCCTTTCCTATATGGCCCTGCTTATGGGCCTTGAGCGCGGGCGGGTGCAAAAGGCAATAGCAATGGCAGAAGAGGCCGTAGCCAAATCTCCGGGCGTTCCAATTCTGCACGTCAACCTGGGCAAGCTCTATAAAAAGGCCGGAAAAAATTCGGATGCCCTGAAGGCGGTACGCCAGAGCCTGAAGGGCGGAGTGATCCCCGAGGCTGAGGCCCTGCTTAAGGAGATAAACCCCCGGATGAAGCCGCTCTTTACTTTCCTGCCGAGGGGCCATTTCTTAAACAGGTGCGCCGGAAAGTTATTGAAAAAGACGGGGCTATGCCGGTTCAGGATGCCCGGACAGAAAGATAAAACAGATAAATTCCTACTACTTGCCAGGAGAGGCTTGTGAAAGGGGCATGGGGATGAGCGAGAATCTGAAAACCATCGAAAATACGGACAACCATTCCGATAAAACTGTTTCTATACTTAAGCTGCCGGAGCGCGCGGCCAGCGATGCGGCGGAGCCTGGCAGGGCCACCCTGGCTGCGCCCAGGAACGTAAATGCGGTCATCACCGGCAGCAAACTGACCGGCAACATGACTATAACCCGCGACCTGGAGGTCACGGGGGATTACGAAGGCGATATCGCAAGCGATGAAGATTCAAACGTGTTCATAAAAGGCACCTGCAAGGGCAACATCCGGACCAAGGGCGGCAGCGTGGAGATCGAGGGCAGCATGACCGGCGGCGACATAGTTGCCGGAGGTTACGTCAAGGTCACTGGCAAATTCCATGGAGGAAAGATCCAGGCGGCCACGAAGATCCATATAAACGGAGAGTTCAGCGGAACGCTTGAAAGCGACAGCATAGAAGTAGGCCCGAATGCCCAGGGGAAAGGCGAGCTGGTATACAAGGAAAGCCTTTCCATAGAGAAAGGGGCAAAGGTGGAAGGGCGGATAGTCCGCCTGGAGGACGCCGCCAGGCACCAGGAAAACAGGAAAGACGAAAAAGAAAAAACGCAGACACCGCAAAAAAACAAAAAGGGCTTCTTTTCAAAAAAATAGCTGAAAAACAGCTGCCGCTGTAAGCAGAAGGCGGCATCGGGACCAGGTGCCGCCTTCTGTTTTTTCCTCAGAAAATTTTATTGTGATAGATCACCGGCTTTCTATGAAGTATGCAGGTTGGCATCTGCCCCGGCCCTTGAGAGAAGGAGAAAGCGGACGGATGCCAAATTGCCGCATCTTGACCACCGTTTGCCTCTTCGCCCTGAAGACACCCTTAACGGTGCCTTCTGCTTACGCCCGGAACCGAACGAACGAAAAGGCCGGGGCAGATACAAAAGACCGTGACAAAAATACAAAGAGCCATTTTTTTACTTTAGACTTTGAAAAGTCTATCACCATTTGCCAGATCGCGCTATCGGGCCATTGCATTGCGTTACAACGAGCCTTCCCGCCGCTCATCCTGCGGACTCATCGCCTCCCGCGGACATTCTGTTCAAAGCGCACAGCAGCGCTTTGAAAGAGGCTATGTCTATATTTGGATCGATCCCAACGCCCCAGAAGTCTCCGTGCTCCTCGTCACCTGCCTGGATGTATGCAACGGCTTTTGATCCCGCGCCTTTTTCAAGCGCGTGTTCGTGATAAGCCCTGAGCCTGAAGCCAATGGCAAACACATCATTCAAGGCATTGCACAGAGCATCTATGGGCCCGTTGCCGTGTCCGGTAATATTTTTCCGTTTGCCGTCGCAGTCGATGACGGCCTCTATCGTAACGCCGGATGGTCCGTTTCCCACGCCGCCTCCGTTTTTGCCGGTCAGACCATATCCGATAAATTCATAAGGTCTTGTCATGTCCAGGTATTCCATCCTGAAGGCGTTCCAGAGGTCCGATGGTGCCACCTCCCGCCCTGTCTTGTCCGATATGGCCTGTATGGTCCTGCCGAATTCGGGACGCATCTCCCTTGGGAGCCTGAGGCCGTATTCCCTTTCCATCACATATGCTACTCCTCCCTTTCCGGACTGGCTGTTTATGCGGACGACGGACTCGTATGTCCTCCCGACATCCGCCGGATCGATGGGTAGATAAGGCACCTCCCAGTGCGGGTTCTTCTCTTTTGCCATCGCCTTCATGCCCTTGCCTATGGCGTCCTGATGGGAGCCTGAAAAAGCCGTATACACAAGCTCTCCGGCATACGGGTGCCTCACATGCACTGAGATGCCTGTGCAATTCTCATAATCGGCGATTATCCTGTCCATGCCGGCAAGGTCGAGTTCAGGGTCCGCGCCCTGCGTGTAGATGTTAAGTGCAAGGGTGACGATGTCCGCGTTGCCGGTGCGCTCCCCGTTGCCAAACAGGGTGCCCTCCACCCGCTGGGCTCCCGCAAGCAGGGCAAGTTCAGTGGCGGCCACACCCGTGCCCCTGTCGTTATGGGCATGGACGCTTACAATTATGGAATCCCTGTTCCTGATGTGTCCGCAGAACCATTCTATCTGGTCCGCATAGACGTTGGGCGTTGCCATTTCCATCGTCAGCGGCAGGTTGATGATCACCTTCCGCTGCGGAGCGGGCTGCCAGACGTCCATTACGGCCTCGCATATCTCGACAGCGAAATCAGGCTCCGTGGCCATAAAGCTTTCAGGCGTATATTCGAACCTTATATTGCTGCCTTCCAATTTTTCCGACTCCTGCCTTATAAGCCTTGCACCGGCTGTGGCAAGCTCTTTTATCTCCCGTCTGCCCATTCCGAAGACCACCCTCCTCTGAAGCTCCGAGGTGGAATTATAAAGATGCACGATCGCGCTTTCCACGCCCTCAAGCGACTCAATGGTCTTTTTGATCAGGTGTTCGCGCGCGGGCGTAAGCACCTGGATGGTCACATCGCCCGGGATGCGTTTTCCTTCTATCAGGTAGCGGATGAAGTCGTGGTCCGCCTGTGACGCCGAAGGAAAGCCCGCCTCTATTTCCTTGAACCCCATTCCGGTCAGGAGTTTGAACATCCTCCATTTCTTCTCCGTGTCCATGGGCGTCACAAGCGCCTGGTTCCCGTCCCTCAGATCCACACTGCACCATTTCGGGGCCCGGGTGATGCGCTTTTCCGGCCAGCAGCGGCCCGTCATCTCCACCTTCGGGAAGGGCTTATATTTATGAAAAGGCATTTTCCCTTTTTCCATTGGCTTTTATCTCCTTTGCATCATGTTTTTGTTTTTTTGAACACTAAAAAATGAAAATAAAATAAAAATGGCTGCGGACCTCCTTGAAGGAACCCGCAGCCATTTTTTTATTTTCCGTATTCTATTTCAGGTCTTTGTTTTTAGCAGGCAGGAAACCGGAAAACACAAAACACGCGGCCAGGGCCCCTAAAAGAGGTCCCCACTAAGTCGGACAGGCGTGTATTTCCGGCGCATCATGAAATTAAGTTTAAATAAGGAGAGGCTTAAAGTCAATCCAGATTGTAACCCGCAGCAAATGCGCGTGGACGCGCCATGATCCGGCCTAGAGCAGGTCCAGTTCCCTTGCGTATTTGCCGAACAGAGCAAGCCCTTTTTTCTCAAGGGGGTCAAGCCCGTAGGAGATGCCCCTCCAGTACTGCAGGACCTCTTCGGCGTCCAGGCCCTTCAGAGGTTTTTCTCTCGAAGCCTCTTCTAGGTGGGCAAGGGCATATTGCTTTGCCCGCTCGAGGTCCTGCATGAACACCGTGAAGGCCTTTTTGTTTTGCGCCGCGGAGTCCTTCCTTGCTATCCAGAGCGCATAGACGAAGGGCAGCCCCGTGTATTCCTTCCATATAAGGCCAAGGTCGTATATGAAACCGGCTGCAGGGCCGCCCTTTTTCCCCATTTGTTTTCCGGCAAGCATCGCGTCATCGCCAATGGCCAGGAAAGCCCGGAAGTTCCGCAGGCACAGGGCGGCCGGCTGTCTTGTAACGCGGGTCTTAAAATCCATCCCAAGGAATTTTTTCAGCACTATTTTCAGGAGCGCGGCAGAGGTCTCCGTCTGGTTGGTTATGCCTATCGTGCTTCCTCTCAGCTCTTCAATGGGCAGAGTGCTGAAAAGGTAAATGCTCCTTATAGGGCCGAAAGAGCTTATCGAATGGCCCTCGATGAGGCTGTACTCCGCCGGGTCCTTCAGGTACACGATCGAGGAAGAAGGACTCGCGTCCACTTTCCCACTTCTCAACCTGGCGTTGACCATCGCCGGATGGCCGTCAAAAAACCTGTAGCGGCCTTCATCTTCAACCGTCATTTCAAGCCCGCGGAATATGGGGCGGAGGTTCAGGTAGGATATCCTTCCTATCCTCAGGGGCGAGTTATGCCCTGGATCTTCAGCTGCCGGCTTTTCCACTGCCATCAGTTCCTTATTAAATAAAGTATGAGGTCATCCTCTGCCAGGTCCTCATGCAGGCTGGCCGCCGCGCCGGGGACCTTTTTTGCGAAATCAAGCATTTCCCCGGGGTCATAATACTGTAGCCCGGCATCTCTTCCCTTCTGTTTACCGCTGCCAGAAAGCGCATCGAAGACAAGCGCCCTTTTCGTCCTGCTCCATACTTTCTCTATGCACCTTTTGGCGGAATCCAAAATCCCCTCCAGCCTCTGGTTGAATACCCCGCATATGAGGGAGTAGTCGTAAAATCCGGGGAGCTCACCCTTGTCTATGTCCAGGACGCCAAAAGAGAAAAACTCCGGGTCCCTGTTTTTCTCCATGCAGCGGGCCTGGGCTATCCCGACCAGCCCGGGGTTTATGTCGAACCCGGAATAATTTATTCCCCTTATCCCTTTTCCGAGCAAAAAGCCGTAAAAATCCCCCATTCCGCAGCCATAATCCAAAATGGATGCCCCGTCAAGCCGGGAGTTTTTGCTTTGTTCGCCCTTTTCCGGAAGCGCGCCCGCAAAAAGAGCGAGTGCGGCCTCGTACCTGGCAAGCTGCCCCTTTTCGCTCCACCCCAGGGCGGCCGGTGTTTTCCCAAGGAAACCGATCCGCTTGTCATAATAGGAGATAAGGTACTCCCTTTCCAGATCTTCCATTTCTTAGCCATATTGTACAGCAATCGCATAAAAAACTTGACTTTCCAGGCCCTCTGCCTATAAATTCTTAGGATGAGGAGACCTCTCATAGCGGCAAACTGGAAGATGCACAAGACCATCGGCGAGGCGGTCGATTATGCAGGCCGGCTTTTGCCGCTCGTAAAGGGAACAGCGGATGTGGACAAGCTTATAGCCCCTCCGTTTACCGCCCTGAGCGCGGTTTCCTCCGCCCTGGCCGGCTCTGACATCCTCGTGGCGGCCCAGGACGTCTTTTATGAGGAGAAGGGCGCATTTACCGGGGAGATTTCTCCCACGATGGTGAAGGATGCAGGCGGCTCCTTCGTCATAGCCGGGCACTCCGAGCGCAGACAGTATTTCAAAGAGACCGACACCATTGTGAATAAAAAGGCCAAAGCCGCTCTAAAGGCCGGCCTTGGCGTTATACTGTGCATGGGCGAAACCCTGGAGGAAAGAAACACCAACAGGACCTTTGACGTGATAAAGCGGCAGGTCGTTGAGGGGCTGTCCGGGTTCAGCGAGGCCGAATTCGAAAAAATGGTGCTTGCCTACGAGCCGATCTGGGCGATCGGCACAGGGGTGACCGCCACTCCGGCTCAGGCCGAAGAGGCACACGGGTTCATACGCTCCATAGTAAAAGAGATTTTCGGCGGCGTGGCCGATGACCTGAGGATACTTTACGGCGGCAGTGTAAAGCCTGAAAACATAGATGACATCATGGCCCGCCCCAATGTGGACGGCGCGCTTGTGGGAGGGGCCAGTCTCGATCCGCAGGTTTTTTCAAAACTTGTAATGTTCAAGAGGGGATGACATATCTGAAATGACGATACTCGTTACCATAGTGCATGTGCTTATATGCTTTCTTCTTATCTTCATAGTCCTGGTGCAGGGCGGAAAGGGAGCCGAGGTCGGAGCGGTCTTCGGCGGGTCCAGTCAGACGCTCTTTGGCAGCCGCGGCGCAACCACCTTCCTTGGCAAGCTAACCACGGTGTTTGCAGCGCTCTTCATGCTGACATCCCTTATCCTTACCGTCACTTCCCTCAGGGGAGGAGGCACTGTCGTCAGACCGGTGGCCTCGAGGCCTGTCCCCGCACAGGAACTGCCTGCGATGCCTCCGCAAACTCAGAATCCAAAAGTTCCCCAACCGGGAAAATAAAACAAGCTGTGCGTGTTTTTTCCTTTTAGCATCCGGAAAAAAAGAAGACCAGCTGCCTGGCTTTTACTCCTATTAATTCCAGCAGTATTTCTGACTTCCTGCCACCGGGCACCCGAAGGCATGCCAAACACCATAGTGGTGGGCTCGCTTGCGGACGCCAGGAGGCTGCTGCCTCTTTTTGCCTCCGATTCGGCCTCAGCCGAGATAAGCGGGCTAATCTTCAACGGGCTTACAAAATACGACAGGAACTTAAAGATAACCGGAGACCTTGCCAAAAGCTGGGACATCAAAAAGGGGGGCCTTGAGATAGTCTTCCATTTAAGGAAAGGCGTAAAATGGCAGGACGGCAAGGATTTCACATCCGCTGACGTGCTTTTTACATATGATACGGTCACAAACCCCAAAGTCCCCACCCCGTACTCAAGCAATTACGGCCCGGTGGAGAAAGTCGACGCTCCGGACCCTTACACCGTAAGGGTATTTTACAAAAGGCCCTTTGCCCCCGCGCTTGAGTCCTGGGGTATGGGCATTTTGCCAAAGCACATACTGGAGGGAAAAGACGTGTCCGCGGAGAAGTTCAACCGTCATCCGGTGGGCACCGGCCCCTACAGGCTCAAGCAGTGGATAACGGGGCAAAGGATAGAGCTTGAAGCTTTCAATCACTATTTCGAGGGCAAACCGGGGATAAAGCGATACATAATGAGGATAATACCTGACATGTCCACGATGTTCCTGGAGCTCAAGTTCGGCGGCATAGACTACATGGATGTCACGCCCGCTCAGTACAAGCTTGTGGTGTCCCGATCGTTTTTTTTCCGAAAATACTTTAACCGCTTCAGGTACCCGTCCTTCGGTTTTACATATGTTGGATGGAACCTGCTGGACCCGCGGTTCGGGGACGTAAGGGTAAGGCGGGCCCTTTCACACGCCATAGACAAGGAGTCCATAATAAAAGGTGCGCTTTTGGGATATGGCACGCCGTGCACGGGGCCCTTCCTTCCTGGTTCCTGGGCGTATAACCCGCATGTGCCGGACCCCGCATATGACCCGGTCCGCTCGCTGGAGCTCTTCCGCCAGGCGGGCTGGACGCTCAAAAACGGTCTTCTTCAGAAAGACGGAAAGCCTTTCAGTTTCACGATCCTTACGAACCAGGGCAACACGGAGAGGCTGCTTGCTGCCCAGATAATCAAGGAAGACCTGCGGAAAGTGGGGGTGACCGCCCGCATAAAGGTGCTCGAATGGCAGGCCCTCCTGCACGATTTCATAGAAAAGAAGCGCTTTGAGGCGGTCATACTCGGGTGGTCCCTTTCGAGGGACCCGGACCTCTACGAGATTTTCGACTCCTCGCAGACGAAAGACGGCGGGTTCAATTTTGTATCTTTCAAGGACCCCAGGGCAGACAGGCTCATAGAGGAAGGCCGGAGCACCTTCGACCTTAAAAAAAGAGAAGAGATATATCATAAGCTGCACTACCTGCTTGCGCTTGAGCAGCCGTACACCTTCCTGTATGTGCCCGATGCGCTGCCCGTGCTTAACAAAAAGTTCCGGGGCGTAAAAAAGGCCCCGATCGGCATATGGTACAACTTCATCCGCTGGAGAATCCCCCGCCAAAAAACGCTGTGGTATAATTAGCCCATGGTCCGCCCTTGCCGCCATGCGGGGGGCCTTTTTCTTCTTTTGTTTTTTTGTTTTTCGTGAAAAAATAAAAAGTCACAATTAACCTTTGGGAGGCAACACGTATGGCGCACCCGACAACACTGGCCTTTGTCCTTGCGGGAGGCAAGGGGGAGCGCCTGTTCCCGCTCACGGCCATGCGGTCAAAACCGTCCGTCCCCTTCGGCGGCAGGTACAGGATCGTGGATTTCGCCCTGAGCAACATGATAAATTCCAGGATATACTCCATCTATCTCCTCGTCCAGTACAAGTCCCAGTCCCTTATCGAGCACGTAAGGCACAACTGGGTGCTTTCCTCCGTCATGAGGGAGCATTTCGTGGCGGTCGTCCCTCCGCAGATGCGTATGGGGCCGGAGTGGTTCCAGGGCACCGCGGACGCCGTGTTCCAGAACCTGAATTTTATAAACCAGATGAACCCGGAGCTTGTCATCATATTCGGAGCGGACCACATCTACCGCATGGACATAAGGCAGATGATAGACTTCCACCTGGAAAAAAAGGCGGATATAACCGTGGCGGCAAGGCCGGTGCCCATAAAGGAGGCCTCCAGTTTCGGCGTTATCGTGGCGGACTCCGACCACAGGATAGCCACCTTCCAGGAGAAACCCAAGGAGCCCATTCCCATGGCGGGGGATCCGGAAAGGGCCTTCGTGTCCATGGGCAATTACATATTCGGCAGGGATTTCCTAGTCCGGGCGCTCGTTGAGGCGCAGGCAAAAAGGCACCATGATTTCGGCACACATATACTGCCTGCCTCCCTGGACAAAGGCAGGGTGTTTGCCTATGATTTTTCCTCCAATGTCATCCCGGACATAAAACCATACGAGGAGACCGGCTACTGGAGGGACGTAGGGACCATAAAGTCCTACTACGACGCCAACATGGACATGCTTGGGCTGGAGCCGGGGTTCGACCCGATGAGCAGTCTCTGGCCCATCCACCCTGCCTTCTCGGAGGTTGCGGCCACAAAGATCATAAGCGGGGAGATCGTCAACAGCGTTATCGCCGACGGCTGCCTGATAGACGGCGCGGCCATCAGGAACTCAGTCGTCAGAAGTGGCGTGCGCATCGAGAAGGGCGCCACCATAGACAACTGCATCATCATGGACAACTGCGTGATAAGGAAAGGGGCCAAGCTTAAAAACGCCATCGTGGACAAGCAAAACCTCATAGAGCAGAACGAGACGATAGGCTACGACCCCCGAAAGGACATGTTCCGCTGCCACATAGACTCCTCCGGAATAGCCATCCTGCCCAAACAGGGCAGGAAAGAGATGATCTAAAAGGCAGGGAAAATACCAGTTTTTGTTTCCTTTTTTAATTCACAAAGGGCTGGAGATATCAAAAGCAAGGAAAAAACAGGGCATGCTCACAACCGGAACATCTGCGGAAACAGGAGCTCAGTTTTCTTTGCTTTTTTTCTGCAGGGCGTGACGGAACTTCCCCGCATACCGGTTGACCGGGTTTGACCTGTCAAGCACCGGCAGGACCGGCTTTTTTCTCTCCCCCAGTCTTTTCATCTCCTGGCGCAGCTCCCTGTTTTCCGGGTCCGCCGCAAGCCCTTTTTCAAAAGCGGCGACCGCCTCTTTTTTCTTTCTGGCAGCAAGGCATGCCCTGCCCAGATTGAGGTACAGGACCGGCAGGAAGAACTCCGCCCCGAAAGGCAGCCGCTCCATGTGCCTGATGGCCTTCTGGCAATCGGAGATGCCCTCTTTCATGCCCCTGCCCAGCCGGGCCCTGAGGCAGCCATAATAAGAAAGCAGGAGCGCGTCGCCGGGATAGCGTTCCACCCCTTCGGCAAGGGTGTCCAGGGCCTCGCGGTCCTGCCTCTTTTTCAAAAGGGCCAGCGCCTCCCTGAGGTAATTGTTTTCAGCCTCCTTATGCGCGGCTTCCTGGGTATTTTGGTTTGCCTTTTCCAGAAGCCCTATCGCTAAGTCATGCTGCTCCTGCATGAACTCCTCAAATTTCCGGCCGCTTCCCATCCGATAGCCGGCTTCCCTTGCGGAGATGAGCTCACCACCCAGATACACACGGGTTATTATACTGCCGCCGCCCGTATGCTCAGTGAGCACGAGGTATCTGGAGGGGCCTGCGGTGACGTTCGTTTCGAGCATGGAAGACGATCTGGAGGTTATTTTGATGCTGCCGCCATCACCCATTGTCATATCTTATCCCATAGGCAGGCAAATACTCAAACCGGACAGAGCGCCAGCGGCCTTGCCAGCGCGAACGGCAGGGGGATATAATAAAAAAACTCAAAAAAAGCAAAAAGCCAAAAAGTTTTATTTTCATAAAGGAGGTCTTTTACATGATGACCATAACAGAAAAGATACTTGCCGCTCATCTGGCAGATGGCGCAGGCAAAGAGGTCCGTCCTGGCCAGCTCATTAACGCCAGGGTGGATTTCGTTCTGGCCAATGATATAACCGCACCCATAGCGATATCCGAATTCAAGCGTATCGGGGCCGGGGACGTATTCGACAGGGAAAGGGTAACGTTCGTCCCTGACCATTTTGCCCCGCAAAAGGACATCAAGGCCGCCGAGCAGTGCAAGATGCTCAGGGATTTCTCAAAGGGATATAACCTCAAATACTATTTCGAGGTCGGCAGGATGGGCGTTGAGCACGCCATTTTGCCCGAGGAGGGCCTTGTCCTGCCCGGAGACCTGATAATAGGAGCGGACAGCCACACATGCACGTACGGCGGGCTTGGCGCCTTCGCCACCGGAGTGGGCTCAACCGACGTGGCCTCCGCGATGGCCACCGGCGAGCTCTGGTTCAAGGTGCCCGAATCGATGAAATTCATCTACTACGGGAAAAAATTGCAGAAATGGGTTAGCGGGAAAGACCTCATTCTCCATACCATAGGGGATATCGGGGTGGACGGCGCGCTCTACAGGGCCATGGAGTTCGAGGGCGAGATAATAAAGGCCCTTCCCATGCACGCCAGGCTTACCATGTGCAACATGGCGATAGAGGCGGGCGGCAAGTCCGGCATAATCGTGCCGGACGACATAACCATGCATTATGTGAAAGGCAGGGCCAAAAGGGAGTTCAAATTCCACACCTCGGATCCCGGGGCCGTCTACGCGGAGGTAAAAGAGTACGACGCATCCAGGATCCCACCTACGGTATCATGCCCCAGCCTGCCTTCAAACACAAAGCCGGCCGCGGAGCTTTCAAAGGTCAGCATAGACCAGGTGGTGATAGGCTCCTGCACGAACGGGCGAATCGAGGACCTTCGCGAGGCCGCGCATATACTCAAAGGCAGAAAGGTGAACCCTAACCTGAGACTCCTGGTAATACCTGCCACGCAGCGGATATACGTGGAGGCGATGAAAGAGGGGTTGTTAGAGATATTCGTGGAGGCTGAAGCGGTGGTATCGACACCCACCTGCGGCCCGTGCCTTGGCGGCCATATGGGCATACTGGCTAAAGGGGAGAGGGCCCTTGCCACCACCAACAGGAACTTCGTTGGAAGGATGGGGCATCCCGAAAGCGAGGTCTATCTTTCAAGCCCTGCGGTTGCGGCGGCCTCCGCGGTGCTTGGCAGGATAGGCGTGCCAGAGGAACTGGGCCTGTAGCCCATGACCCCCGAGAAAAGACTTGAGGAACTGGGAATCGAGCTGCCGCCCCCTCCGGCTCCGCTTGGCGCCTATGTCCCGGTTTTAAAGACCGGAAACCTGCTTTTTTTAAGCGGGATATTGCCTGTCAGGGAAGGCAGACTCATAAAAGCCGGCAAACTTGGCGCGGGGATAGACGAACAGGAAGGTTTTATGCTTGCCAGGGCGGCGGCTGTAAACGCGCTTGCCGTCGTTAAAGGGCACCTTGGCGAGCTTGGCAGTGTCAAAAGGTGTCTCAAGCTGACCGGTTATGTTGCCTGTGTGCCCGGGTTTACAGGGCAGGCTGCTGTGCTGAACGGGGCATCCGAGCTTCTGGTGCAGGTACTGGGCGACGCGGGCAGGCATGTGCGGGCTGCGGTGGGCGTTGCTGCTCTTCCGATGGACAGCCCCCTTGAGATAGAGTTCATATTCGAGGTTGTTCAGAGCTAACAGGGGCGGGAATTTTTGGCCGGATCCCTTTTGCCTTTTACCGTCTCTCTGACTGTTTTTGCCACCTCGCCAAGACTGTAAGGCTTGCTCAGAAAACCGCTCAAGCTCTTATCCTTCAGGTCCTGCGCGTCGGCGGCATAGCCGCTGGACAGGACAACCCCGACTGAAGGGTCTATCTGCTTAAGGCAGCGGGCTGCGCTCACCCCGTCCATCCCGGGCATTATGTTGTCCATTATGACAAGCTCTATCTCGTCCCTTTTTGCCCTGTATATCTCGATGGCCTCCGCGCCGCTTGAAGCAGAAACGACATTGTATCCTAGCTCCCTGAGCATCGAGCACCCTATTTCCCTCACCAGGGGCTCGTCATCCACTATCATTACCGTGCCCGTGCCCCCCGTATAACTTTCCTGCTCCGCCGTCTTCTCGCTGACGGCAGGCTTTTCCAAAACAGGCAGGTAGATATTGAACCTGGCCCCCCTGCCCTCCTCGCTGTACAGGTCTATCCATCCCCCGTGTGCCACGACTATGGAATGCGTAACGGCAAGCCCCAGCCCGGTGCCTTTCCCCGGCTCCTTTGTGGTATAGAAAGGCTCAAAAATCCTGTGCTTTGCCTCCTGCGGTACACCAGGGCCGGTATCTGATACGGACATCAGCACAAAATGCCCCGGCCTGGCATATGCGTTATGCCTGCAGTACTCCTCGTCACAGCGGAACTCCCGTATGTTTATGCTTATCTTCCCTCCGTGCGGCATTGCGTCCCTGGCATTCACCACGAGGTTCATAAGCACCTGGGTCATTTGTGAAGGGTCGATATAAACCAGGGGCAGGCCGGAAGAAACGGAGACCTCAAGCTCTATGTTTTCCTCCACCATGCGCCTGAGGATCTTCATCGAATCGCCCAGGAACTGCGGTATCTCAGTGGGTTTCTGCTCCGGGGGCACTTTCCTTCCGATAAGCAGTATCTGCCTGGTAAGCTGAGCTGCTTTCCTGGCGGTGTTCACAACCATCCCGGTGTTTTCCCGCACGTTTTGTTCGGAGCTCTGAAGCCTTGCGATCTCGGCATACCCTATGATGCCTGTAAGCAGGTTGTTGAAGTCATGCGCGATGCCGGCCGCAAGGGCGCCAATGGCCTCCATCTTCTGGGCCTGGAGCAAGGATGCCTTGTACTCATCAAGCTCTTTCTGGGCCGCCTCGCGCTTTTCCCTGAGCTCTTCCGTCATCACGCTGAAACTGCGGGCCAGCACTCCTATTTCGTCTCTCGTTTCTATCTCAACGCCCTGCGAGAGGTTTTCATAGCTGGTCATCCTCACCCCCTCGGTCAGGGCGGCAAGCGGCTTCAGGACAAACCGGCGGATTATGAAATAAAGAAGCACCGAAAGGGCGGATATGAAAACAAACCCGAAAATGGCGATCATCCGGCCCTGGGTCCTTATCTGCATATCCATCGGCGCAAGCGCATACCCGAGCTCTATGACACCCAGCGTCTTCTGGCTTCTTAGGTGCCGGTGGCAGGCGGCGGTGTAGCATGGCCTCATGTTGGGTATAGGGGTGAACATCGAGAGCACCCGTTTGCCGCCCACGGTCTGTATGTCCCATGGCCTGCCAGTAAAGACGTATTTAGGGGCGCCTGAACAGAGGTCCTTGTTTATCTCCTTCCTGTTGGATGAATAGCGGACCTTGTAGTTCATGTCGTCCACACGGAGCCACATGAAATTGTCCGCTTTCGCAATGGACCTCAGAGTCTGGTAAATGCCGTCTCTCCGGTTTTTAAGCATGTCGTATATCAGAGCGCTTTTTATAAGACCGGATTGGGACCGGGCGGTCTTGATAGCCTGGTCCAGTTGGGCTCGCTCCATGTAGTGGATGGAAGGGCACCAGAAAAGAATGCTTACCGCGATGATCAAAGGCAGGCTCACCATAAGGATCTTGCCTGTAAGAGAGGACGGTTTTTTTATGGGCAGGGAGGCCTTCTTCAGGCGGCCTTTCCATTTCCGTGCAAAGGAGCCCCCGTGTTGCTCTGGCCCTCTTTGCGGCAACACCGCCTTGAATCCCTTGGCAAGAGATTTTTTACTCAGCTCGCCGGCCGGCCCCTCCCGTTTTTCCATCCTATTCTTTAATTCGGTAAATTAAATTTAAAACTTTAGAACAATTTATAATTAAACTGATTGATTTATTTTTTGTTTCCTTTCTTTCGGGAACGCCTACCCCCTTTCACCCTGCAATTCGGACCTCCTGCGCGGCCGAATTTGCTGGATATCCGGCCACGGCAAGTGTCTCCTCTTCATTTGAACCCAGCAGGTCCAGAAGTGCGCCCGCCACCAGGGGATCGAACTGGGTCCCCGAGCACTCGCGTATCTCATTTTTAACCTTCTGAAGGGGAAAAGCCTTCCGGTAAGGCCTGTCAGTCATCATGGCATCGAAGGCATCGGCCACGCTCAGGATGCGCGCCTTAAGGGTTATCTCCTCGCCCGCTATGCCAAACGGATAACCGGTCCCGTTATATCTTTCATGGTGCTGGAGGATCGCCACCCTGATGCCGTCCAGTGTGCCTATGGGGCCAAGGATCTCATTTCCAATGAGGGGATGGGCCTTTACCAGGCCGGCCTCGGCCCTTGTCAGCCTCCCGTTTTTGTTGACTATCAGGGGATCCACCCCTATCTTGCCGATGTCATGCAGGATGGCCGCATGCTCCAGCAGTTCCAGTTCCCCGCCTGTAAGCCCCAGCTTCCTGCCTATCATTACCGCGATCGCCTTCACCCTTTCTGAATGGCCGCGCGTATATCTGTCGCTTGCCTCTATGACGTTTATCAGCGCCTGTATGGTCCCGAAATAGTTGGCCTTCACCGACTCGTAAAGCCATGCGTTCTCGATCGCCACCGCCGCCTGGCCTGAAAGCGTTGCCAGCACATCCCTTTCGTCTTCTGAGAAAGACGAGCCCGGCTTTTCAAGGAGCATCCCGCCTGCGGGTTTCCCTTTCACCATGAACGGCACGCCTATGACGCCACCGGCGGCACCGCCGGCGGAGGGGGCCTGGAAGACATCAGGTCCCTCAAACAGTTTCCTTAGGGCCGGATGCTCCGGGCCCATGTTATTTCCGGCCCTTTCCACCCCCATCCCTTTCCTGTACCGGAAAAAGAATGTCTGGACCCCGTTTTTTTCAAGACAGATATATCCATTCTCGGCTTTAAGGAGGCCGGAGGCGGTCCTTATAATGAACTTAAGTATCTCCTGCACATCAACCGCATGGGACAGGGCCCGGCCCAGATCGCTTATCTTTTTCAGACGCTCCACCGTCTTTTCAAGCTCCAGGTTCTTGGCCTTGATCTCCCTGCTTAAGCTGAGTATAGCGTGGTTTGCCGTCTCCACTTCCTTCACTTTGAACTCCAGCCGGGAATTGAGCTCCTCAAGGGCCCTCTTGTGGTCAAGCTCAGCGCGGGCCTTCTCTATTATCTTTTCCTTGTTCAGGTTCTTTTCGTACAGTTCCCCGATGCGCTCGGCCATGAGGTTGAAGGAGTCCGCCAGGGCGCCCAGTTCGCCCTCTCCCGCAAACTCGGCCCTGGCCTCCATATCCCCGCCTTCTACCTTTTTCATGGAATCCAGAAGGGCCCTGACAGGCCCAACGATTTTTCTATCCGAAAGAAAACCCAGAAGCAACAGAGCGGCAGCGGCGGCAAGAACATTGGCCTGGACCAGAAACCGCCCCGTAGCCAGCATGTTTTCTTTTGCCCATGAGACATCTGATTTTATCTCTACCAGACCGTCTACCTTTGCGCTGCTGCTGTGGCACCCGTAACAGCGCGGCTCATTGTATATTGGAGAGTACAGGAGCATGGCGCCATCCAAAGCGGAGGGCCTGCCGGCACCTTCCCCGGAATACATGAAATCCGGCGATTTGTACCCGACCTCCGAAGGGTTTTTTGAGCTCAGTATATATCCGTCCGGCGAGACTATCCTCAGGCTGACTATCTCCGGATTTTTCCCGATATTCTCAATCGTCTTCTGTATGCCTGCTGTCCGGCCACGCACCATGTCCCTCTCTATGGACGAAACGATCATCTTGCTCATGAGCTTCATTCCGGCCAGATCATTTTTGGCGATCATCTTCGACTGGAAATGGAGCACAAGGAGGGTGGACAACCCGAAGGTGGCCATTATGACTAATGCGGCAACGCCTATGATCTTCGTCTTTAATGGCATAGATTCCTTAAATTCTGATAAGCAATAAATATGCCGCTTAAATTTCTTTTTAATATCAAATAATTGTAAAATTATTTTTGGGAGAGGAGATCTTTCCCTACGTGATTTCACGCAGAATTGCTATAATACACGCAATTTCTGAAAATTAAAAAAGGCTTTTATGTCCAAGAAACCTCTGATAGCGATCATAGGAAGGCCCAACGTGGGCAAATCCACTCTGTTCAACCGCATGACGGGCGGCACGAGCGCCATATCCCATTCACTGGAAGGGGTGACAAGGGACAGAAACTATGCCCCGGCCGAGTGGGAGGGTAAAAAGTTCATCGTTGTGGATACTGGAGGGTTTTATCCCGGCTCCAAAGAAGAGATGTTTTCCGAGGTAAAGGAGCAGGCGCTATTTGCCGCGCAGGAGGCTGACCTGATAATACACCTGCTTGATGCAAAACAAGGCCTTACCCCTCCGGACCTGGATATCGCCCAGATGCTGCGCTCCTTCGGAGGGAAAAAAGTGCTCTGGGTGGCCAACAAGATAGACGGCCCCACCGGGGAAGCACTGCTTTATGATTTCTACCGCATCGGGGCCGGGGAGATACTGCCTGTCTCCGCCACTTCCGGCTACATGTTCGATGAGCTCATGGAAAAGGTTGCCGAGTCGCTGCCCGAGGCGGGCCGGGAAGAGGCAGAAGCGCAAATGCCGGCCATAGCTGTCGTCGGGAGGCCCAACGTGGGCAAATCGACCTTCATCAATTCCCTGCTTGGCAAAAAAAGGCTCGTGGTAACACCCGTGGCAGGGACCACCAGGGACTCTATCGACGTAGTATGCAGCTATTACGGCAGGAAATACCTGTTCGTCGACACTGCCGGGATAAGAAGGAAGTTTCTCAGCGGTTCTTTGCCGCTCGAGCACTTCTCCATGATAAGGGCATACCGCAGCATAGAGCGCTGCGACGTGGCGGTCGTAATGATAGACG